>NZ_JBZXJM010000021.1:0-65628 GCF_058725725.1 Buchananella sp. 103232
CGTCCACCGGGAAATTGCCGGCCACGCCGATCACCTTCGAGCGCGGGATCACGGGCGAGAGCAGGCGGACCTCGTCCACGCTGGTGATCTCACCGCGCGGCTTGGTGCCGCCGAAAAGGGGGTCGCCGTCCAGCACCACGATCCGGTCGGAGTCCGGCTCCAGCACGCCGTAGGCGGGAACGTCTGCAAGGGAAAAACGAGCAATGCGCATGGTATGAGGATACGGGCGGCGCGTTCATACCGACGCATGACCTGCAAACCGGCCGCGCCCATTTAGGCTCCCACCATGACAGATTCGATTCCCGCCCCCGGCCCGGTCCCCCCACGGGCCGCCGCGCAGATTGGGACTTCCTTGGTGGACGAGCGCTGCCGCCCCCACCGCCCCGCCCACGCAGGCCGCCCTCCCGGTGGACCAGGCCGCCCTGCCAGCCCACGCTAATGCCCCGGAGAGCAAGTCGCCGTGGACGCAGAAACCGCGCCCGTGGTGGCCCCAGCTGCGCAAGGGCCCCTACCTGGGCGGCGCGGGCCGCGTGACCGGCCTGGACGCGGCGCGCGGAATCGCACTGCTGGGCATGGTCATCGCCCACGCCGGCGCCATCGACGCGGTGGGCAACACGCCACGCTGGCTGGGTTTTGCGCACGGGCGCGCCTCCATCCTCTTCGCGATGGTGGCGGGCATCTCCCTGGCCATCATCACCGGCGGCACCAGGCCGCGCGAGGGCGAATACTTGCTGCGCGACCGTCTGCGGATCTTCACCCGCGCCGTGGTGCTGCTGGTGCTCGCCTCCGTGCTGGAGACCCTGGCCACCCCCATCGCCGTGATCCTGGGGGCCTACGCCCTCTGGTTCGTGCTCGCCCTGCCGTTCGTGCGGTGCAGCGTGCGCGCCCTCTTGGCCTGGGGGTTCTCGTTCGCCGCCCTCGGTAGCACCGCCATCTTCCTGGTCGAGGAGGCCTCGGTCAGGTTCGGCTACTATACCGGCGGCTCGCCCGGCAACGGCTTCCTGTCCATGCTCTTCGTCTCCGTCTACCCGGCGGTGGTCTGGATGGGCTTCGTCCTGATCGGCATGGCGATCGGGCGCAGCGACCTGACCAAGCCCAGGGTGCTGCTGGCCTACGGCGTCAGCGGCCTGCTCCTGTTCGCCGCCTTCGCCGCCCCGTTCGTTGCCAAGGACGGCGTCAACCCGCTGCTGCGCATCGACGTCGACAACGGCATTGTTGACCCCTTCGGCAGCTACCCGGGCATCAGCGTCCCGATCCCGCCGCAGCCCTCGCCCGAGCCACTCGGGCCGGACATCCGGGGCCTGGCGGCCGCCACCACCCCGCCCCCCGGGCTCGAGGAGGGCGTGACCGGAAACGACATCACCGCCCCCAGCGACTTCATGTGCATGGAGGACGGCGAGCTCTACCCCTGCACCGGCGAGGAGTTCGGCCGGATCACCACCACCTGGACCGAGGAGGACTGGCGCTACTACGACGGCCTGATGGGGCCGCAGGAGTTTGTCCCCGGGGAGGATTCTTCCTTCTGGCAGCGCTACGTCTCCCACGTCTTCACGATGGACCCCCACACGGGTTCCCCGTTTGAGGCCCTTTCCTCCGGTGGTTTCGCCATGGCCGTGATCGCCGGGTGTGTGGCGATCGGGCGGCGCCTGAAGTACGCGCTGGCCCCGCTGGCCGCGGTCGGCTCCATGTCCCTGACCGCCTACACCATCCACGTGGTAACCACGGCGGTGCTCACCAGCACTGGCTACAACAGCTCCAACGCGCCCCTGATCTGGCAGGCGGTCGGCCTGAGCGTATTCGCGCTGGTCTGGGCGTGGTTCTTCCAGCGCGGGCCGCTGGAGCAGGCCATGGCCTCCTGGGCCGATCGCGGCTCCTCGCTGCCGCGCAGCCGCGGCCGGGACTAGCCGCGCTGCCAAAACGGGGGAAGTCCCGGGACATCGCCGTAGATGTCCCGGGACTTCCTAGTTCCGCGCCCCGGTTGGCGGGGCCGGGTGGGTCTATTCCTTCTCGGCGTGGGTCACCCAGGCGTCGGTGGGCAGCAGGCGGGGCAGGCTCTCGCGGGCGGCCTCGTCGAACACCGGCTCCTCGATTCCCCGGGCACGCTGGGCGCGGTAGTTGCGCACCACGGCCAGCACCCAGGGGGAGAGCACGATGATGGTGAGCAGGTTGAGGATGCCGAGCAGGCCCAGGGCCACGTCGCTCATGGCCCACACGGTCTTCAGGCTGAACACGGTGCCCAGGCCGGCGGCGGCGGTGACGATCACGCCGTTGACCACGTGCAGGTCGCGCTTGCGGGAGAGGAAGTCGATGTTGACCTGGGAGTAGGAGTAGATGCCCAGCAGCGTGGAGTAGGCGAAGATCAGGATGATGATCGCCATCGGGGTGGCGGTCCAGGCGCCCAGACCGGCCCCGATCGCCTCCTGGGTGAGCACCGCGCCCCGGGAGGCCAGGTCCACGCCGGGGGCGTAGATCTCCGGGCCCGCCAACAGGATGGCGATGCCGGTGGTGGTGCACACCAGGATCGTGTCGATGAAGACACCCAGGGACTGGATAAGGCCCTGGCTGACCGGGTGGGCCACGGTGGCGGTGCCGGCCGCGTTGGCGGCCGTGCCCAGACCGGCCTCGTTGCTGAACACGCCGCGGCGGGCGCCGTTGAGGACGGTGGCGAGCACGCCGCCGGCGATGCCGCCCAGGGCCGGGTCCAGCCCGAAGGCGCCCCGGAAGATGTCAGAGAACACGCCCGGGACGGCGGTGATGTTGAGGGCCACGATCACGGCCACGGCGATCATGTAGACCACTGCCATGGCGGGGGCCAGCCACTCGGTGACGCGGGCAACGGACTTCACGCCGCCGATCACCACGGGCGCCACCAGCACCATCAGGCCGATGCCGGTGGCCCACATGGGCACGCCGTGGGTGGCGGAGAAGATCTCTGCCACCGTGTTGGCCTGCACCATGGTGACGCACAGGCCCACGGCGAAGATGAACAGGGACGCGAACACGCCACCTAGTGCCTTCGAGCCCAGGCCGTGCTCCATGTAGTAGGCCGGGCCGCCCCGGTAGGAGCCGTCGCGGTGGCGCACCTTGAACACCTGCGCCAGGGCGGACTCCGCCAGGGAGGTGGCCATGCCCAGCAGCGCCACCATCCACATCCAGAACAGCGCGCCCGGGCCGCCGTAGACCAGCGCGAGGGCCACGCCGGCGATGTTGCCGATGCCGACGCGGGAGGCGATGCCGACCGCGAAGGCCTGGAAGGAGGAGATGCCGTGGGAGGCGCGCCTGCTTCGCATCAGCGCGCGCAGAGCGTCGGGCATTAAGGTGAACTGGCCGCCGCGCATCAGGACGGTGAAGAAGATGCCCACCAGCACCAGTAGTCCCACCAGCACGTAGCCGTACAGGTAGTCGTTGATGGCGCCCAGGACTGCGGTGAGGCCGCTGTTTTCCGCTTCCATGCTTGCTCCTAGAAGGGCCTTGCCCCGGCCTGCCTGCCCAGGGCGTGAGGGATAAGGGATTTTCTCCCCTTTTACCCGCTTTTGGGATGGGACGTTCAGCTAGTGAACGCTAATGGGAAAATGGTCTTATGGCTGCGGCACTGAATGAATTGTTGGATGAGCTGATCGACCGGGCGGAGGCCGCCGGCGGGGACGACGCTGCCCAGCCGGCGCCCTCGACCGGGATGCTGGTGAGCGAGGAGGCGCTAGCCGACGCCTTTGCGAGCTGGGCCGCCTCCACCGGTCGCCCGCTCTACCCGCACCAGGAGGAGGCGTTCTTCGAGGTGCTGGCGGGCAGCCACGTCATCGCTGCCACGCCCACTGGCTCCGGCAAGTCGCTTATCGCGGCCTCTACTCACCTCTACAGCCTGGCCCGCGACGACCGCACCTACTACACCGCCCCGCTGAAGGCGCTGGTGAGTGAGAAGTTCTTCGAGCTGGTCAACCTGTTCGGGGCGGCGAACGTGGGCATGCTGACCGGCGACACTGCGATCAACGCTGACGCCCCGATCATCTGCTGCACCGCAGAGATCTTGGCGTTGGCGGCGCTGCGCGAGGGCCCGCAGCTGGACGTGGGCACCGTGGTGATGGACGAGTTCCACTTCTACGCCGACCCGCAGCGCGGCTGGGCCTGGCAGGTGCCGCTGCTGTGCCTGCCGCAGGCTCAGTTCGTGCTGCTGAGCGCCACCCTGGGTGAGGTGGACTGGCTGCGCCAGGACCTGGAGCGGCGCACGGGCCGGCCCGTGGCGCTGGTGGAGGGGGCACAGCGGCCGGTCCCGCTGGAGTTCGAGTACTCGCTGGAGCCGATCCAGGACCTTTTGGAGCGGCTGGTGGGAACGGGCCGCTCCCCCGTCTACGTGGTGCACTTTTCCCAGAAGGAGGCGATGGAGCGTGCCCAGGCGCTCACCTCCATCCAGGTCACCAGCAAGGAGCAGCGGGCCAGGATCGCCGCCGAGCTGGAGGGCTACCGCTTCAACACCGCCTTCGGTCGGGTGTTGTCCAAGCTCTTGCGCCTGGGGATCGGCGTGCACCACGCGGGCCTGCTGCCGCGCTACCGCCGCCTGGTGGAGCGCCTGACCCAGCAGGGTCTGCTGCCGGTCATCTGCGGCACGGACACGCTGGGGGTGGGAATTAACGTGCCCATCCGCACGGTGGTCTTCACGGGCCTGACGAAGTTCGATGGGCAGTCCTCCCGCCACCTCACCGCCCGGGAGTTCCACCAGATCGCCGGGCGGGCCGGGCGCGCCGGCTTCGACACGGTGGGTTACGTGGTGGTCCAGGCTCCCGAGCACGTCATCGAAAACGCCAAGGCGCTGGCCAAGGCCGGGGACGATGAGAAGAAGCGCCGCAAGATCGTGCGCAAGAAGGCCCCGGAGGGATTCGTCAACTGGACGGACAAGACCTTCGAGCGGCTGCGGGATGCGGCCCCGGAGAAGTTGAGTTCCCAGCTGCAGATCACGGCGGCGATGATCCTGTCCGTGTTGCAGCGCAGGGGCGCCGACCCGGTGCGGGTGCTGGCGGAGCTGCTGACGGACAACCACGAGCCGCGCAGCGACCGCAACGAGCTGGTGCGCCAAGCGGTGCGGATCTACGCCTCCCTGCGCGATGGGCAGATCGTGCAGCACGTCTCGAGTGCGCAGGCGGCGGCCGATGGTCTGCCGCGCCTGCGCCTGGCGGCGGACCTGCCGGAGCGTTTCGCGTTGGATGCCCCGCTGGCGCCGTTCGCGCTGGCGGCCCTGGACCTGCTCAACCCGCAGAGCCCGGACTACGCCCTGGACGTGATCAGCGTGTTCGAGGCGACTTTGGAGGACCCGCGCCCGGTGTTGTGGGCGCAGGAGAACGAGGAGAAGGGCCGGGTGGTGGCCGCCTTGAAGGCGGACGGGGTGGATTACGACGCGCGCATGGAGGCGTTGGAGGACGTCACCTGGCCGCGCCCGCTGGTCGCGCTGCTCTCCCCAGCCTTTGAGATGTACCGGCGCAGCCACCCGTGGGTGGGCGGCAACGAGCTGGCCCCGAAGTCGGTGGTGCGCCACATGATCGAGCACGCCATGACGTTCGCGGACCTGATTAGCCGCTACGACCTGGCCCGCAGCGAGGGCGTGGTGCTGCGCTACCTGACGGACGCTTACCGGGCGCTGCGGCGCGGGGTGCCGCCGGAGGCGCGCACGCCCGAGCTGGACGCGATGGTGGCCTGGCTGGGCTCGCTGGTGCGGGCGGTGGACACCTCGCTGCTGGACGAGTGGGTGGCGCTGGGCCTGGACGAGGACGGCGATGGGGAGAGCGACCGGCTCCCGGGCGGGCAGCAGGCGCCGGCCGAGCTGCCGTTTGGCGCGGAGGCGGACGGTTTTGTGCGGCCCTCGCGGGTGCCCGCCCGCGTGCGGGCGGCCGTGCGCACCGCCCTGTTCAGGCGCGTGGAGTTCATGGCGCGCGACGACGTGGAGGGCTTGGCCCGCTACGAGGGCGGCACCGGGTGGAGCTTTGACCAGTGGGATCAGGCGCTCGGCGCCTACTGGGAGGAGCACGAGTGGATCGGCACGGACGCGGCGGCGCGCGGCGGGGACTTTGTGGAGATTGTCGAGCGGGTTGACGCGGACGCGCTGCTGGCAGCCGGCTTGGGTGACCTGGGCGCGGACCGCCTGGAGCAGTTGGCCGGGCCCGAGCGCTGGCTGGCGATTCAGACCCTGGATGACGAGGCCGGCGAGCGCGACTGGCGCCTGGTGGTGCTCGTGGACCTGGCCCAGACCGATCAGCGCGCCCGCGCGGCCTACGATGCCGCCCCCACTCCCGCCGGTGGCGCCGACTGGACCGGCACTGCCCGCCCCCAGCCCCGCCTGCCGCTCGCCCTGGAGGCGGTCTACTTCGGTCCGCGCTGATTCGGCTGGCCGGTGGGGCAGGCCCTGCTTGGCCGACGTCCCACCCGCCGCCCCGTGAGCGCGGCCGCTGCGCGTTGCGCGGGCAGCGGTTTCGGCTCTGCCCGGGGCGGCGCTAGGAGCCCGCTGATTCCTTCCAGGCGGCCAAGATGGGGGCCAGGAGCGGATCTGCCGCCTCCTCAGCGGTGGGCTCGTCTAAGTCCACGCCGTCGTTGGGCCTGCCAAAGCTGAGCACGACCGGGCTGGGCAGTTTCAGGGCGCGCACCCGCTGGAAGATCGCTGCCACATCGGTGCCGTCCTGCACGGTGAGCGTGGTCCCGTCTCCTTGGCGGGCCACCAGGACCGAGTCGCCCAGCAGCTGGCTCAGCTCGGCCGCCTCCTGCCCGGTGGCCAGCTCCGCCCCCAGGCCCACCTGGCCCGCGTGGACCTCCCAGCCCTCCCCCAGGCGGTCGAGGGCCGCCCAGCCCTTTGCCGGGGAGTCGAAGAGCAGGAACCTGCCCCGGTAGTCCGTGGCGCCCAGCTCCCGGATCAGCGGAAAGTCGGCCACTCGGGCGACGTCGGGCAGCGCGTCCGCGAGGTGGCGGAAGGGCTCGGTGACCCAGCCCTCGGCTTCGGTCTGCGGGTCCCCGGCCACCAGCTCCGGGCTGGTGGTGACGTAGGCGGTGTAGACGCGCCCGTACTCCCGTTTGCCGTCCCGGTAGGAGGCGACCCCGAGGGGCAGCTGGCAGGCGTCGAAGCCGTCGCCGGTGGTGGCGATGATCCGTTCGGATGCGCCTGCGGGCAGGGCGGCCCGGGCCCGCTCCCACTCCCCTGCTGAGGTGGCCTCCGTGACGTTCAGGCGGGAGTAGCCCCCGTCCTGGGGCCAGGACACGCACACCACGGTGGGCACACTGGTGGCATTCGCCATGATGTCCAGCGCCGCCGCGTAGCCCTCCTCGGCGTTGCGGGCCTCTACGCTGGCCAGGAAGGCCACTGGGCCAACCATTCCGTGCCGGAAGTTGTGCCGTGCGCCCGGGTAGTGGCGCTCCATCCACGCCCTGGCGGCGTCGGTGTCGTCGATGGCGCACCCGCCCAGGAAAGCGAGCGCCAGCGCGGAGAGCAGCGCGAGCGCCGCAGTCCTCCGGGTGGGGGCTGCGGCGCCGCGCTGTTTCCTTGGCACTGTGACCGCTAGGCGATCCGGTAGAGCCAGCCGTGCTTGTCCGGCAGCTTGCCCAACTGGATGGAGGTGAGCTCGTCGTAGATGGACTGGGTGACCGCACCGGGTTCGCCTGCACCGACTTGCTCGTCGAAGCCGCGCCCGGCCAGGCGCCCGATGGCGGTGACCACGGCGGCGGTGCCGCAGGCGAACATCTCGGTGACCTCGCCGCTGCGCAGGGCCTCCACCAGCCAGTCCAGGGCGATGTGCTCCTCGTGCACGTCCACGCCACGGTCGCGCAGCAGCTGGATGATGGAGTTGCGGGTGCAGCCCTCCAGGATCGTGCCGGTCAGGGCCGGGGTGCGCACCACGCCGTCTCGGGCCACCACGAACACGTTCATGCCACCCAGTTCCTCCAGGTGCGTGTTGGTGGAGTCCAGGTAGCAGACCTGGTCAAAGCCGCGCTCGGCGGCCTCGAGCTGGGGCAGCAGCGAGGCGGCGTAGTTGCCGCTGGTCTTGGCCGCCCCGGTGCCGCCGACTGCGGCCCGGTGGTACTCGTCTGTCACCCAGATGGACACGGGGTGGAATCCGCCCTTGAAGTAGGGACCGCACGGGGAGGCAATCAGGTCGTAGGTGACGGTCCTGGCGGCCCGCACCCCCAGGAAGGACTCCGAGGCGTACAGGAAGGGCCGCAGGTAGAGCGTGGAGCCCTCCTCGCTGGGCACCCACTCCACGTCGGCGCGCACCAGGTCCACCAGCGAGGCCAGGAAGTCCTCCACCGAAAGCTCCGGCAGGGCCAGGCGACGCGCGGAGGCGTTCAGGCGGGCGGCGTTCCAGGTGGGGCGGAAGGTCCACACGCTCCCATCGGCGTGCCGGTACGCCTTCAGGCCCTCGAATACCTCCTGGCCGTAATGGAGCACGCTCGCGCCGGGGGCCATGGCCTTGGGGCCGTATGCCTCCAGGCGCCGCTCGCCCCAGCCGGAGTCCGCGCGCCAGACCGCGCGGGCCATGTGGTCAGAGAAGACCTCACCGAAGCGCAGGTCCGCCATGAGGTGGTCGCGCTCGGCGGCCGGCTTGGTCTCCACCCCGACAACGACCGGGAAACGGCCCGAAACCTCGTCGGCGGCGGGCCCGCCCTGAGCTGCGATCTGCTCGATCGGCGTAAGCGTCATTCCAGTTCCTCCTGCTTTGGCAGTCCTAGCCTAGACCCGGCGCGCCCTAAGACAGGCGAGCCAGAACGTCGTCCCCCACTTCCTGCGTGGAAAGGCGGCCGGTGCGCTCGGAAAGGTGGGCGGTCACGGCAGCCTCGATCGCGCGGGCGGAATCGGCGTGGCCCAGGTGCTCGGCAAGCATCGCGCCGGAGAGGATGGCCGCGATCGGGTCGGCGATCCCCTGCCCCGCGATATCCGGGGCGCTGCCGTGCACCGGCTCGAACATGGAGGGGTGCACGCGCTCAGTGTTGATGTTGGCGCTGGCGGCCAGCCCGATGCCGCCGGTGACGGCAGCGGCGAGGTCCGTGAAGATGTCGCCGAACAGGTTGTCGGTGACCACCACGTCAAACTGCGCCGGGTCCACGGCCAACGCGATCATGGCGGCGTCGATGTGGAGGTAGTTGGTGGCAACCTGCGGGAACTCCTGCCCGATCTCCTCCACGCAGCGGGCCCACAGGCGCCCGGCGTTGACCAGCACGTTGTGCTTGTGGACCAGGGTGAGCTTGCCGCGGCGGGCCACAGCGCGCTCGAAGGCGTCGCGGACCACGCGCTTCACCCCGAAGGCGGTGTTGACGCTGACCTCGGTGGCGATCTCCTGATCGGTGCCCGCGCGCACCACGCCGCCGTTGCCGCAGTAGAGGCCCTCCGTGCCCTCGCGCACCACCACCATGTCGATCTGCGGGTTGGCGGCAAGGATGGAGGCGGAGCCCGGGTAGGTGCGCGACGGGCGCAGGTTCACGCCGTGGTCCAGGGCGAAGCGCATCTTCAACAGCAGCTCGCGCTCAAGCACGCCGGAGCGCACGCGCGGGTCGCCGATGGCGCCTAGCAGGATCGCGTCGTGGGAGTCGATGTCCGCCAGGTCCTGCTCGGTGAGCACCTGGCCGGTGGCCAGGTAGCGGCGCGCACCGAGATCGAACTCGGTTGCCTCCACCTCCACGGGCAGGGCGGCCCGCAGCACGTTCAGGGCCTGGGGAACAACCTCCTGGCCGATGCCATCACCTGGAATGAGCGCGAGCTTGATCGTCATGGGCAAAGCTTAGCCCCGGTCCAGATAGCGGATTAGTCCGTCTCGCATGTCGGATGAAGGCGGGGTGGGTGCCGCGCGGCCGGGCTCTCGCAGCGGCACGGCGGCAACGTCGTCCACAAAAGGCCGGACCGGCGAGCGGCCACAAGGCCACCCGCCGGTCCGAAGAAACGCCGTGCTAAATCAGCGGCCGGCAGAGCCGTCCACATAGTCGGCGTCGCGCTGAGAGGCGGACCAGGAAAAGAGGGAACGCAGCTTGCGGCCGGTCTCCTCCACCGGGTGCTTCTCGCCAGCGGCGCGCAAGGCCAGGAACTCGGGGGCGCCGGCGGCCTGGTCGTCCATGAAACGCTTGGCGAAAACGCCGGTCTGGATGTCGGTCAGGACGTCCTTCATGTGCTCCTTCACGTCCGGGGTGACAACGCGCGGGCCGGAGACGTAGTCGCCATACTCGGCGGTGTCGGAGCAAGACCAACGCTGCTTGGTGATGCCACCCTCGTTGATCAGGTCGACGATCAGCTTCAGCTCGTGCAGCACCTCGAAGTAGGCGATCTCCGGCTGGTAACCGGCCTCAACCAGGGTCTCGAAACCGTACTGGATCAGCTGGGAAACACCACCGCACAGGACGGCCTGCTCGCCGAACAGGTCCGTCTCGGTCTCCTCGGTGAAGGTGGTCTTGATGCCGCCGGCGCGCAGGTTACCCATCGCCTTGGCGTAGGAGAGAGCCAGCGCCCAGGCGTTGCCGGTGGCGTCCTGCTCCACGGCCACGATCGCGGGCACGCCGCGGCCCTCCTCGTACTGGCGGCGAACGGTGTGACCCGGGCCCTTCGGGGCGACCATGCACACGTCCACGGTGTCCTTCGGGGCGATGTAGCCGAAGCGAATGTTGAAGCCGTGGGCAAAGAACAGGGCGGCGCCGTCCTTCAGGTTCGGCTCGATGTCCTGCTTGTAGATCTCCGCCTGGAACTGGTCCGGGGTCAGGATCATCACCACGTCGGCGGAGGCGACCGCCTCGGCAACGGTAGCCACGGCCAAACCGGCCTCGGCAGCCTGCTCGCGGGACTTGGAGCCCTCGCGCAGACCGACCACCACGTCCACGCCGGAGTCGCGCAGGTTGAGCGCGTGGGCGTGGCCCTGGGAGCCGTAGCCGATGATGGCTACCTTCTTGGACTGGATGACGGCGAGGTCGGCGTCGGCGTCGTAGAACATTTCAGCCACGGTTGTTCTCCTTGAACTGTTGGGTGAGAGAGGCGGGGCCGCGCGTGATTGCAACGGCGCCAGACTTTGCGATTTCGGTAATTCCGTAGGGGGCCAGCGCCTCCAGGAGCGCTGCGATCTTGGAGCGCGAGCCCAGGGTCTCGACCACGATCGAGTCCGTGTGCACGTCCACCACGTGGGCCCGGAACAAGTCCACGATCTCCAAAACTGAGGTCCGGTTGGTGGCGTTAGCGGCCACCTTCACCAGCATGAGCTCGCGCTGCACCGAGTTCTCGGCGTCCAGCAGGTGCACCTCAAGCACGTTGACCAGCTTGTCCAGCTGCTTGCGGATCTGCTTGAGCGCCTCCGGGTCCGGATCCACCAGCGCGGTAACACGGGAGATGGTGGGAACCTCGGTGGGGCCCACGGCCAGGGAGTGGATGTTGAAGGCGCGGCGCGCGAAGAGCGCCGAGATGCGGGTGAGCACGCCCGGCTTGTTCTCAACCAGGATGGAAAGGGTCTTCAGGCCGGTCACAGCATTTCCTCCTCGTCGTCCCAAGCCGGCGCGATGTCACGCGCGTACTTGATCTCGTCATTAGACACGCCGGCGGCGACCATCGGCCAGACCATGGCGTCGCGGCCCACGCGGAAGTCAATCACCACAGGGCGGTCGTTGATGGAGTTGGCCCACTGGATCGCCTCTGCCACCTCTTCCTTGGTGTGGACACGGCGGGCCTCGCACCCCAGGGCCTCGGCCAGCTTCACGAAGTCGGGGATCACCACGTCCTCGTACCCGGTGTACAGGTCGGTGTTGGAGTAGCGCTGCTCGAAGAAGAGCGTCTGCCACTGGCGCACCATGCCCAGGGAGGAGTTGTTGATGATCGCCACCTTGATCGGGATGCCGTTCAGGGAGCAGGTGGCCAACTCCTGGTTGGTCATCTGGAAGCAGCCGTCCCCGTCGATGCACCACACGTTCGCGTCCGGGCGGGCCACCTTGGCGCCCATCGCGGCCGGGACGCCAAATCCCATGGTGCCCAGGCCACCGGAGGAGATGTAGGTGCGCGGGCGCTCGTACTTGATGAACTGGCTGGACCACATCTGGTGCTGGCCCACGCCGGTGACGAACACGCCGTTCTCACCCGCCAGCTCGCCGATCTGGGAGATGACGTACTGCGGGGAGAGCAGGCCGTCCTCCGGCTCGCTCCAGCCCAGCGGGTAGGTAGAGCGCATCTCGGAGAGCTTGTAGACCCACGCGCTCAGGTCCGGGCGGCCCATGGTGGCGTAGGCCTGGGTGGCGGCGCGGGTCAGGGCGGGCAGCGTGAGCTTGACGTCGGCCACGATGGCGACGTCGGCCTTGCGGATCTTGTGCAGCTCGGCGGCGTCGATGTCGACGTGCACCACCTGCGCCTTGGGGGCGAAGGAGGAGGGCAGGCCGGTGACGCGGTCGTCGAAGCGCGCGCCCAGGGCGACGATCAAGTCGGCTCGCTGCAGCGCGCCCACCGCGGCCACGGTGCCGTGCATGCCTGGCATGCCGTAGTGGAGGGGGTGAGAGTCGGGGAAGGCGCCGCGAGCGTTCAGGGTGGTGACGACGGGCATGCCGGTCGCCTCGATGAACGCGGCCAGTTCCTCGCTGGCACCCGCGCGGGAAACACCACCGCCGACGTAGGCCACCGGCCGCTTCGCCCGGGCGATCAGTTCCGCTGCGGCCGCAACGCGAGATTCGCGCGGAGTGGTGGGCGGATGGTAGCCGGGCAGGTCCATCTGGACCGGCCAGGTGAAGTCCATCTCCGCCACCTGGACGCTCTTGGGGATGTCGACCAGAACCGGGCCGGGCCGACCCGAACCCGCCAGGTGGTAGGCCTCGGCGATGACGCGCGGGATGTCGGCCGCCTCCGTGACCAGGTAGGAGTGCTTGGTCATCGGCATGGTGGCGCCGACGATGTCAGCCTCCTGGAACGCGTCCGTTCCCATCGCGGCGCGGCCCACCTGGCCGGTGATGGCCAGGACGGGCACGGAGTCCATGTTGGCGTCGGCCAGCGCGGTGATGAGGTTGGTGGCGCCGGGGCCAGAGGTGGCCATGCAGACGCCCACCTTGCCGGTGGCGTGGGCATAGCCCTCTGCGGCGTGGCCCGCCCCCTGCTCGTGGCGCACCAAGATGTGGCGCAGCTTGGCGGAGTAGAGCTCGTCGTAGATGGGGAGGATGGCCCCGCCCGGCATGCCGAAGACGTCGGTGACGCCTAGAGCCTCAAGGGTGGCTACTACCGCCCGCGCCCCGTTCATGCGCTGGGGCTGCACGACGTTGCCGCCCTCCATCGATTCCGCGGTGGCGGGCGCTGCGGTCTCTTCCGCATTGCTCGTCATGCTTTCCTCCCTCCCTCGGGTTTGGCTCCGCAAACATACAAAGCCCCGCACGCCGACCGACGCAGGTTGACTGCGTCAGAGCGATACGGGGAACAACATGGGCAAACACTATCTCGTTGGGTGGCGAGTAGTCACGCAACCCCCCGCTGCGTCCACATCCTGGGATAACGGTCCACAAAATGAACGATCGGATTGGCGGGTTGTCGGAAGCCACCATGCCGGCGCCACACAACCCGCCTAACAGCGAGCCTAGGCCAGGGCCGGGCGCGTATCCAGGGGCAGGAGATTGGCACTAATCACGTCCGGCGGGAAGCCAACTCGTTGCCTGGCGAAAGGGTGCGCCCATCGCCGTGCGGGCGGCACCCAGGAGAGTGGCCCGTGCGGGCGGCCCCCAGGGATACAACCCGGGCCGGCCATAACGCCATCGCCGACACCCTCGTTCGGGAGTACCCGGGGCACCCGGCCGAGTCCAAAAGCGATGCAGTGGGGTCGGCGTTTCTATAAACGCCGACCCCACTGTCCTTGGGGAGAGTTCCGCTATCTGACCAGCGCTGCCCTGAGCTGGCTGAGCACCCGCTCAGAAACCGAGCGCTGCCCACCTGCTACGTGCAGACTCGTGTACTTACCGGCACGTAGGTGAGAGAGCAAAGCGGTGGGAGCGACAGCCGACCTGGTAAGGAGCAGTACGCCCCCCTTGTTGGCGGCCAGGGCACCACCCGAGAGGGCATCGGCAAAGTCCTGACCACTTGCAATCACGGCGTACTTGGCCTCCGGGAGGAAGGCATTGGCCACCGCAACAGCCGTTTCGAACCTATCGCGCCCGACTACGCCCGTTGCGTTCAAACCGCGCGTGGCCACCGCCGCGTTTCCGCCCACTCCGAAGACCGGTGCATTGAATCCGGCTGCCTGGGCTGCTGCACCCGCAGGTAGATGCTTGCCGTTGGTCAGGAGAATGACTCCGTTCTTTGCGGCAGCAGCGGGACCGGCCGTCAGCCCATCCGCGAAGGAATGGCCATCCACGAAGACGACCGCTCCCACAGCGGAGCCGTTGCTCTCCAGCACTCTGCCTGTCTCTTGCGCAATCTTGGACGCTGTAGAGAATCGGTCCTCGCCTGCCAGGCGGCCCACTTCGAAGCCCAAGGCCTTGAGCTGGTTCTCCACCGCAACGCTGATCGAACCCGTGCCACCCGCGATGAGAACCCTAGAAGCTCCAGCCGCCCTCGCAGCGACCAGCACGCGTCGAGTCTCAGCGTCCAGCGCGTTCCTGCCGGTGAGCAAAACAGGTGCGTCTAGCGCGCCCGCAAGTGGCGTTGCCGCCAGCGCGTCAGCCGCGTTAGTACCGGACGCCAACACAATTGCCTTGCCCCAGGTACCCTGCTCCATGACTGTCGCAGATGTGCCGTACCTCGACTCTCCGGCCAACCGCACCACCGTTCCCGGGGCCGGGATCGAAGGACCGCCGGAAGGCTGGGCCGACGCGCTGGCGCTGGCAGATGCACTCGCGCTCACACTCGCACTCGCGCTCGAGCTCGCACTTGGCGACGTGCTCGGCTCGACCGACGCCGACGCACTGGCCGAAGCACTCGTACTCGCAGACGCCGACGCGCTGACGCTGGCAGATGCACTCGCACTCGTGCTCGCAGACGCAGACACACTCGCACTGGCCGAAGCACTCGCACTCGCAGACGCCGACGCACTGGCCGAAGCGCTCGTACTCGCGCTCGGCTCGACCGACGCGGTTGGGGTCGGCGTCGGCTGGGCCTTCTTCGTGTACTTGTTCACGAAGCTGACTCGGGCTGCCTCTCCCTTGGTGATCGTGACGGACTGGGCCGCAGGGGCAGCAAGGTCGTAGCCGGGAATCCCAGCTGACTGAACGTCCTCGCTGATCTCACACCTGGTGCCCGTGGGGAAGTCCTTGCCGACCGAAACGGCCTTTCCGTCCGCGCGGACTTCCAGACTGCCGGTGTCACCGCCACAGTTGTAGTCGAATTCGTAGACCTTCCCTGCCGCGTTGGCGCCGCTGACGGTCTTGGCGACCGAGAAGGACCCCATGTTTCTGGTGTAGGTGCCCCGGAAGGCTGCCTCTGCCGTGGTGTCCTTGCCGACGATCAAAACCACCTTCGCTCCCGGAGTGAATGTGTACCCAGGAATTGCGGTTCCGGCGAGCTCCTGCGTAATGGTGCAGGAGGTGCCGACCCGGAACTTCTTGTCCACGGGCACGGCCACGCCATCTCCCTTGGTGGTTAGCACTCCGGTTTGGTCACCACAGGCCCAGTTGAACTTGTAGTCCTTGTTGGTGGCTTGCGCCGGCGCTCCGGCCACCTTGTGCGCGACTGCGAACGTGCCGACGTGTGCCGTGTAGCGGGCCTCGATGGAGACCACGCGTTCTTGCCCCTTGGCGAGCTCGAACCGACTGGATCCGCTCTCACCAGAGGTGACGCTGACCTGGGTGGCCAGGTCCGCATTTGCCACGGCGGGTGCCTGCCACTTGATGTTGCAGGTGCCGGTGGGCACGTCGGCGATCCGCTTGGAGCCGCCTGCGGCGATCTTGAAGGCACCGTCGGTCTTCTCGCCCTGCGCGTTGGTGCAGGAGTAGGAGACGTCGATCTGGGCCGCGCTGGCGAGGTCGGCGCCGGTGCCGGTGACGCGCGCGTCCACGACGAGCGAGCCCGTGTCCCGCGTGTAGGTGTTCTGGAACGCGGCGATCACCGGGGTGCCCTCCACGATGCTTATCACCTGCGCCTGTGGCGGGTTGAGCGTGTAGCCAGCAATCTGGGCCGTGCTCGTTTGTTCGGTAATGGTGCACGACGTTCCGACCGGCCAGTTCTTCCCTGCGGCCGCTGCGACGCCGTCGCCCTTTGCCTTCAGCTGCCCGGTGTCTCCACCGCAGTTGTAGTTGAAGGTGAATTCCTTGGCCGTGGCGCTATCCGGCCCGCCGGCCACAGTCTTGGCCACCTTGAACGTGCCGGTCTTGCGTTCGTAGCGGTTAACGAAGGCCAGTTCCGTCGAGGTGTCCTTGGCGATGACGATCTGCTGGGATGCCGGCAGCTCCAGGTTGTATCCCGTGACCGCCGCCGCCTGGGCGTCCTCGCTGATGGTGCAGGAGGTGCCGACGCGGAAGCTGCGTCCCGCCGGCACCGCCGGAGCGCCCGGCGTGACCGTCATAGAGCCCTTCTCGGGGCCACAAGCCCAGTTGAACTTGTAGTTCTTTCCGGCCGCGTCCAGGCCGTTGACGGTTTTGGTGATGGAGAAGGAGCCCACGTGGGCGGTGTAGGTGCTTGTTGCCGCAACCTCGCTCTTGGCGCCCTTGACCACATCGAACTGGACACTAGCGCCCGGGCTATCAGCCCCAGCCACCGTGAACACACCAGCCACATCAGCCCCAGCCACACCAGCATCGGCCTCAGTCAGCGTGCAACGTCCCACCGCAACGTCGGACACCTCACGCACACCACCCGCAGCAAGCTCAAAGCTGCCACTCGTCACAGTCCCATCCAAACCAGTGCAACTGTAAGAGAAGGCAAACTCCTTGCCCGCCGCCAAATCGGCCCCGTCCCCAGCCACAACCTTGGCAACCGAGAACGAACCCAAATCACGCGAATACTCATTACGGAAAGCAGCCACCACCGGCTCACTCTCCACAATCTCAACCACCCGCGCCTGCGGCACCACCAACGTGTAACCCGCCACCTGCGCACTGGCAGCATCCTCGCTAACCGTACAAGTAGTCCCGGTCGGGAACTCCTTGTCCGCAGCAACCGCGATACCGTCACCCGTGGCCTTGACCTGACCAGTGACACCACCACAGTCGTAGTTGAACGTGTACTCCTTATCAGCAGCCGCCTGCGGCCCACCAGCCACAGTCTTGACCACCTCGAACGTGCCGGTCTTGCGCACATACGCATTGGTGAAGCTCACGTTGGCTGTGACACCGTCGGTGATTTCTACGGTTTGCGGGCCGGTCGCGCTGAGGTTGTAGCCCTCGATCGCGGCCGCCTCTACGTTTTCGGAGATGGTGCACGACGTCCCAACCGGGAAGTCCTTGCCCGCCGCAACCGCCACGCCGTCGCCCTTAGCGGTCAACGTGCCCGTTTCGCCGCCGCAGTCGTAGCTGAAGGAGTACTCCTTCTCCGCTTGCGCCTCGGGAGCGCCAGTTACCGCCTTGGTGACCTGGAACGATCCGACCTTCTGCTTGTAGGCGTTTTCGAACGAAGCGGTGGGGGTTTGTCCCTCAACGATGGCCACCGTCTGGGCGGGCGGCACTGTCAGGTCGTAGCCGTCGATGTTTGCCGAGGATTCGACCTCCCGCACCGAGCAGCTGGTCCCGGCCCGGAAGTCGACGCCCACGGGCACTGCCTTGCCGTCGCCCTTGGCCACAACCTGGCCGGTCTGGCCAGCGCAGTCGTAGGCGAAGGTGTAGTCCTTGCCGCTCGCCGCAGCCGGGGCGCCCGTCACGGTCTTAGCAACCTGGAAGGAGCCCACCTTCAACGTGTAGGCATTGGTGAAGCGCAACTCGGTGGTTTGGTCCTTCACGATCGCGAAGGTCTGCGGAGCAGGAGCCGACAGGTTGTACCCGTCGATCACCGCGCCAGCGCTCTCCTCCCTAACGGTGCAAGAAGTCCCGACTCGGAAGTCGCGTCCCGCCGGGACGGCAACGCCATTAGCCCGCGCCCGCAGGCTACCGGTCACTCCCCCACAGTCGTAGGAGAACTCGAACTCCCGATCCGCTACCTCAACGCCGTTGACGGTTTTGGTGATGGAGAAGGAGCCCACGTGGGCGGTGTAGGTGCTTGTTGCCGCAACCTCGCTCTTGGCGCCCTTGACCACATCGAACTGGACACTAGCGCCCGGGCTATCAGCCCCAGCCACCGTGAACACACCAGCCACATCAGCCCCAGCCACACCAGCATCGGCCTCAGTCAGCGTGCAACGTCCCACCGCAACGTCGGACACCTCACGCACACCACCCGCAGCAAGCTCAAAGCTGCCACTCGTCACAGTCCCATCCAAACCAGTGCAACTGTAAGAGAAGGCAAACTCCTTGCCCGCCGCCAAATCGGCCCCGTCCCCAGCCACAACCTTGGCAACCGAGAACGAACCCAAATCACGCGAATACTCATTACGGAAAGCAGCCACCACCGGCTCACTCTCCACAATCTCAACCACCCGCGCCTGCGGCACCACCAACGTGTAACCCGCCACCTGCGCACTGGCAGCATCCTCGCTAACCGTACAAGTAGTCCCGGTCGGGAACTCCTTGTCCGCAGCAACCGCGATACCGTCACCCGTGGCCTTGACCTGACCAGTGACACCACCACAGTCGTAGTTGAACGTGTACTCCTTATCAGCAGCCGCCTGCGGCCCACCAGCCACAGTCTTGACCACCTCGAACGTGCCGGTCTTGCGCACATAGCTATTGGCAAAGACCAGTGGAGCAACCACATCCTTACCGATCACAACCTGCTGCGGCTCAGGCACCATCAAGTTGTAACCCTCAATCTCAGCGGACTCCACATCCTCACTAATCTCGCACGACGTCCCAACCGGGAAGTCCTGCCCCACAGCCACCGCAACACCATCACCCTTCACAGTGAGGTCACCGGCCTGCTCACCACACACGTACTGGAACTGGAACTCCCTAGCCGCACCCTCAACACCATCAACCGTCTTCGCAACAGAGAAGGAGCCCCGGTGCTGGGTGTATTCGTTGGTGACGGCCACGTTGGTCGTCTTGTTCGCCGCGATCTGGGCGGTGAAGGGCTGCTGGCCGGCGGCAACGTCGTCCACTGTGGCGTTCACCGTCAGGTCGGTGTCCTCGATGGGGGCGGCCGCCTCGCGAATTGCGCAACTGCCGACCGGGATCTCGCGGATGGTTTGCGTTTCCCCGGCGCGCACGGTGACCTTTCCGCTTGGCGCGGTGCCGTCCAGGCCGTGGCACAGGTAGTGGATGGTGAATTCCTTCCCCGCCGCCATCGCGGCGCCGGTACCGGTGACCTGCTTGGTCAGGGACAGGCTGCCCAGCTCCCGCTGGTAGGCGTGGGCGAACGTTACTGGCTGCGGCTCCCCTTCCCTAATCTCGATGGTGCGAGGCTGGTCGGCCTGCAGGCTGTAGCCCGCGATCTGGGCAGCCTGCGCATCCGGGGTGATCGTGCACGACGTCCCGGTCGGGAACGTCTTTTCCACCGCCACCGCGACCCCGTCGCCCTTGGCGGTGACCTGGCCGGTCTGGCCGGCGCAGTCGTAGTTGAAGGGGTAGTCCTTGGTAGCGGCGGTTGCCGGGGCGCCGCTGCTGGTGACGGCCACCGTGAAGGAGCCCGTCTTGCGCGCGTATGTGTTTTGGAAGGTGGCGACCACCGGGGCGGCCTCCACGATTTGCACGGTCTGCGCCTGCGGCTGCGTGAGCGTGTAGCCCTCGATCGCCGCCGTCGCTGCGTCTTCGGTGATGGTGCACGACGTCCCAACCGGGAAGTCCTTGTCTGCGGCCACCGCGACGCCGTCGCCCTTGGCGGTGACCCGGCCGGTGGTGCCGCCGCAGTCGTAGTTGAACGTGTAGTCCTTGCTGCTCGCCGCAGCCGGTGCGCCCTCGAGCGTCTTGGCGACCTTGAAGCTGCCCACCTTTTGCGCGTAGGAGTTGGTGAAGGACGCGTTCACCGTCACAGCGTCGGTGATTTCGACGGTTTGCGGGCCGGTCGCGTTCAGGTTGTAGCCCTCGATCGCGGCCGCCGCTGTGTCTTCGGTGATGGTGCACGACGTCCCAACCGGGAAGTCCTTGTCTGCGGCCACCGCCACGCCGTCGCCCTTAGCGGTCAACGTGCCCGTTTCACCGGCGCAGTCGTAGCTGAAGGAGTACTCCTTCTCCGTTTGCGCCTCGGGGGCGCCGGTGACGGTCTTGGTGACCGTGAAGGAGCCCAGCTTGCGCGCGTACGCGTTGGTGAACGCCAGCGCGGCGGTGGCATCTTCCTGGATCACGACCGTCTGAGCCTCGGGTGGGGTGAGCTGGTAGCCGGCGATCTGCGCCGACTGCTGGTCCTCGGTGATTACGCAGCTGGTGCCCATCCGGAACTGCTTATCTACGGGTACTGCCACACCGTCGCCCTTGGCGACCACGGTGCCTTCCTCACCGCCGCAGTTGTAGTTGAACGTGTAGTCCTTCTGTGTTGCGAACTCGGGAGCGCCTGTCACGCTCTTGGCCACGGAGAACGTCCCGCTGCGAAGCGTGTACTGGTTGGTGAACCTGACCTCGGTGGTCTGGTCCTTCACGATCGTGAAGGTTTGCGGCGCCGGCGCTGACAGGTTGTACCCGTCTATGACGGCGCCAGCAGTCTCCTCCCGAACCGTGCAGGAGGTAGCGGCTCTGAATTCACGCCCTGCCCGAACGGCGACGCCGTTCGCCCGTGCTCGCAAGCTGCCGGTCACGCCCCCACAGTCGTAGGCGAACTCAAACTCTCGGTCAGCTACTTCGACACCGTTGACCGCCTTAGCGACTGAGAAGGACCCCACGTGGGCGGTGACCGACTTGTCGACGCTGAGCGGTACAACCACGTCTTCGTCGATGCCAAAGGTCCATTCTGAGGAGTACACCGGTGACCCATGAATCGCAAAAGTGCTGTGAATATCCGCGTTTGCGATCGCCTCGCTGGTCTCCCGGATCGTACAAGTTCCAACCGGTAGGCCGTCCACCCGGACGGGTGTGGTGCTATCAACACTCACTGTGCCGTCCTTGCTCACTCCCGACTGTCCTTGGCAGGTGTAGGCAAAGGTGAACTGCTTCCCCGTAAGCATGTCCGCATCGGTTCCCGACGCAACTGTGGAGAGTTCGAATGCCCCCAGCCTAGGCACATACTGACTGACAAACGACGCAATCGCGGGCGAACCGCCTCCTTCCAAGGTGACAGTTACGTCGGCAGGCGGCGTCAGTTTGAAGGCTCTTCCCATTTAAGGGTGTAGTTGGGGTTTGAATCCGCCTGCTTCGAGCAGGCTGCGGGTGATGTAGTTGGTCAGGTTGCGAAAGCCGAGTGCTGAGCCGCGTAGGTGTTCCAGGCGTCCGTTGAGTGCTTCGGTGGGGCCGTTGCTGGTCCTGGGATGGTCGAAGTAGGCCAGGATGTCACCGGCGCGTTTCTTCAGCGTTCGTCCCAGGGTGATGACCTCGCTCAGGGCGGCAGGTACGCCGCTAGAGATCGCGGTGATCAGTTCTTGCATGAGTCTTTTGCCCTTGGCCCGCTCGGGCTGACGGTAAGCGGCCACCATCTTCTGGTACACACCCCAGGTGACCTCGACTTGGGCATGGTCATCGTTGGCGAAGAGCGCGTCTAAACGCTTGCGCTGGGCAGGGGTGAGCAGGTCGCTACCGGTGTGCAGAGTACGGCGGGCCTTGTACAGGGGATCATCAGCCCGTCCCCGCCGTCCATGTAGTTCTTGCTGAACACGCCGACGACACTCATCAAGCGCCTGGCCTGCCAGGCGTACTACGTGGAAGGGATCGAGCACGGCCCTGGCCTGGGGCATTTCCTCGGTGGTGGCGGTTTTAAACCCGCTAAAACCGTCCATCGCGACCACTTCCACGCCATCTCTCCATGCTCGGGGCTGCTGGGCCAGCCAGCCCTTGAAAGCCTGCTTGGAGCGGCCCTGGACCATGGCGAGTAGCCGGGCAGGGCCAGTGCCATCCTTGACGGGGGTTAAGTCGATGACCACGGTTACGTACTTGTCACCTGCGCGAGTATGGCGCCAAACATGCTCATCCACGCCGATAACTCTGACTCCTTCAAGCCGGACGGGGTCGTTGATCAAGAGGCGCTGTCCTTCGGCCAGCACAGCATCGTTGGCGGTGTCCCAAGCCACGGACAGGCCCTGAGCGATGCGGGATACGCTCAGGTGTTGACACACCAAGGCTTCCAACGCCCAACGCACCGCACGCCTCGATAGGCGTGCCCTGGGCTCAGCTGCCAGGTCCATGTTCTGACGCCATACGTGTGCGCATTCCTGGCAGCGGTAACGACGCACTCGCACTTCCAGTGTGGTGGGACGCCACCCAAAGGGCTCGTGAGCCAGCCGGCGCTTGACCGTGTCACGTGCCAGGCCTTGACATCCACACCGCCCACACCAGTCATCAGGCTCGACCAGGCGGCATTCCAGTATCGCCCGCTCAGGCTCGACACGCTGGCCAGTAACGACAAGACCAAGCTCGTCCAAGCCAGCAAAAGTAGTCAGATCAGGCGCGACGAAGGTAGCGTTGGACACGTTGAGGTCTTTCGTGTGGGCGGTGTGATGACTCCCATCATCGGAAGACCTCAACCCCTACCCACACACCAACACACCCTCCCCTGGATCACACCACCAATACACCCTCAATTGGGAAGAGCCAGTTTGAAGCCCGAGTAATGGGGACTAATTGTCTGCTTCACTGTGCACTTGGTACCAACTGGGAACCTATAGGGGATTTGATAGTCCGAAACGTTGTCCGGAAGGTAGAAGCTGCCCCGTCTACTCCAGCCGTCACACGACCAGTCGAACCGGAGTTCAGAGCCGTTGGTTTCTACGCCCTCTACCCGGTTCTTCACCAAGAGAGGCACAAACTCCGTTGCTAACTCGTTTGCTGATCCCAAGGAGGCGAATTGATCCTTGGATATCCATACCGTTATCGATGGCCTTGGGTGCGCGCTCGACTGATACCAGAAGGTTGTTTCGATGTCGAAGCCTTCAAGTTTCGGGTTCTGCTGGGTGACGGTGCATTCACCTACTGGGAGGTTCGGTACCACATGATTTTGTGGCCCTGTTACCTGGAACTGCCCATTTGTGACGGATTCGTCTTGTCCCTTGCAGGAGTAGCTGAAGTCGAAGGTGAGCGATTCTGTCCCTTCCACAGCGCCGAATACGCGCACATCGACCTCAAGACTGCCCAGGTCACGCTCGTACTCGTCGATCAGGTGCGCCAACGTCTGGGCGTCCTTTCCGATGTTTACCGTTACTTCTGAGGTTCCTACTATGGAGTACCCAGGGATACCGCTACTCGTCGAAGAAGCGACGCACCTCGACCCGGCCTGGATGCGACGATCAACTGCTACGGGAGTGCCGCGCCCATCTACTTGAACTACTCCGTACTGGTACCCATGTGCACTTCCGTATCCGAATCCGTACCCGTCTCCGTAGCACTGCCAATGCACCTCGAAGGTGCGGTCTGCCGGGTCCAAGCCTTGAACGGTCTTAGCAATTGCTAGCGTCCCGTACTGCGCGGCGTAGTGAGAGCTTATGTCGAGACGTGCCAACTGCCCAGCTTGCACCGAGATCGAGTAGGAAGGTCCCTCAACTAGTGCGTCGTTAAGTGTTGCAGTAGTTGTGATATCAACGTATTGAGGAGCAGGGCTGGTTTCGGTGATGACGCACGATCCTTCGGGCAGCCCGCTAATCTCTTTTGGCGTCGCGTGATGCACAGTGAATGTTCCGTTCTCCGCGTTGTCTTGGCCCACGTTACAGGCGTATGAGAACTCGAACTCTTGGTTATACGCCTTGTAGGCTGCGTCTCCCTGCACGGCCTTGGTAACAAGCAGCGAGCCACCGGTGCGCGTGTAACGGTCCGCAAAGGACACCTCGGCGTTGCGCCCCGCCACGATCTCAATGGTTTGAGGCGGCGTCGACGTCAGTGTGTAGCCGTTCGGAGGCTCGACCGGGAGAATCTCGTTTATGACGCAGCTCGTCCCCGCTGGCATGCTCTCAGGGGCGGTAACCGCTTGACCATTCGCCTCAACCGAAAGATCTGCCTCTGCGATTACACCACCTTCATTGCTACAGATGTAGTGGAAGTCGTGGTAGGCCCGGTCGGCACCCAATGGACCATTCTCAACAGTCTTTTTCACAGAGAATGATGTGGGCCGGGGCGTGTAGACCACCTCAAACGGCACCACTACAGGCTCAGTGGATTCTATGGATACCGTCTTTGGTTCCGGCAGCGAAACATCGTAGAAGGGAACGTATGCGGAGTCATCTCCAATCCAGACCCTGCATCTAGCACCAATAGGCACCTCGTGCAATGCGCCCATTGTTCCGTCGCCTACAACGCTGCCAGACCCGTACGTGTCGCTACACTCATATTTGTATCGGAATAGATTAGATGCAACATCCGCGCCGTTGCCATTAACAGTAACAGCCAATGCTCCTAACTCAACCCGGTATGAATATACTACATGCACGTATGTACGTTCACCGGGGCGAACCACCACGCGCTTCGAAAGCGTAGAGCTAGAATCAAACATGCCTTCAAACGTTTGGCCAGGGAACGGCTTTCTGGAGAGTGTTAGATCACAGCTCCCGCCGGCGACCAACACGCTTGCCGCCGGATTGCTCTCACCAATATTAACGGCTCCCTGGGTCTCCTCACCTGACGAGGACAGACAGGAGTATGAAACAACTACACCTGGCTCATCGACAGGACGCCATCCGCCAGCCCAGTCTGCCCAGAATTCCAGTTCGCCGAGCAACTGCTCATACTCGAACGAGAACGAAGTTTCCGTTTCCGACAATCCAACCCGTTTAATTTGGAACGGCGCGCCGACCAAACGCCAACCATCCGGCACCGACTCTGGAACCACCCAAACTACACAGGTACTGCCGTGAAGAATCCTTTCCGCAACCGTAACTGGAATACCACTGCCAAGAACATCCATCGTGCCCCGCTGGTGTCCACAGGACCATTTATAGGTTGTAGGACTGGTGGCATCGCCCACAGCCGCAATCGACATTGACGGGAACTCGCCTACGCTTTCG
The DNA here is from genome assembly GCF_058725725.1 of Buchananella sp. 103232. NCBI lineage: Bacteria > Bacillati > Actinomycetota > Actinomycetes > Actinomycetales > Actinomycetaceae > Buchananella > Buchananella sp. 103232. The sequence goes on from NZ_JBZXJM010000021.1 coordinate 25,044, forward strand.
AAGATTACTTCGACACGATTCACCTCGGCGCCGGACACTTCGAACATCTTCCCTGGCGCAGCGAGGTCTTGGCCATTATATTTGACGCCCCAGCTTAGACTAGAACTATTTGGGAATCCTTGGGGCTTAATCGAACAAATCCCCTCCCTTACTGGAAAAGGATCTGTCGCTTGGCCAACATTGGCATGAACACGCCCCTCCTCCTTTACCCCACCGAAGGACAAACACGCGTAGTCAAAGGTTAAGGGCATACCCCTTAGAAAATCGACTCCCGCTCCTCGAACACTTGACACAACAGAGAATCTGCCGAACTTTGGGGAAAGAAACAGCTCCGCTGCGTAGTAGTTTCGACCTGCACCTATCCGAACAGTGCCATCCCGGACGTCCTTTACAGAATAGCCCTTAAATGCCGGGCTCTCTGGGTCGATCTCAACCCTACATGTCGTACCAATAGGAAATTCTCGATCGACCTCGACGACCTTCTCTATGCCCTCAACGAAGGAAACCCCACTATATGAGCCGCAGGACCAATTTATATTGAACCTACCTCTACGCAATCCGTTCGGCGAATAACTATAATCTGTTAACGCGAAAGAGACACTTAGAGTGCCGACTCGCGCTGGGTCCAAGACAGGCTCGGACACATACTCAACCTCAAGGGTTACATCTAAAATCTGCCCAAATTCGGTTACTGTAACAGTCTTCGGCTCGGGCCCCACTACTCGATACCCTTCAAGCTGCGCTGTGCTGAAATCGGCGCTCACTGAGCAGGTTGTACCGACCGGATACTCCCGAGGCAACTCAAACCCACCGTAGTTTACTCTCACCCGCCCCTCGTCATCACCACAACGGTAGCTGAGTACAGGCTCAAGATGATCCACCAAGGCCCAGTTATGATTCCTCTCCCTCCAGAGAATATTCACCGTGCTAACCCGCTGCCGGTATTCTACCTTGGGGCGCGCAATCGCGATTTCGCTACCCTCCTCTACGGTCAAGGTATACGGCTCAGCTCGAACTAGCTCGTAACCGCGTGGGACGTACAAATCCCGGCTGGGCGAGATCTGACAAACGCTACCAACTCGAATCCCCGATTTGCTTTGATAATAATGATCTGATTCGAATCCACCCTCGACCCGTTGAAATTCACCCTCGACAGGCATCTCGCCTTCAAAACGGCAACTGTAGCGAAAATATCCCCCAAGCCAATCACTATCATAGCCGATACTTTCTGGAACGACCTTAAGGTATCGCTCCTCCCATGTTTTCAAAATCCACTCGGCATGAAGATTTACCTCGACGACTTCACCATTGGGAACGGTGACGATTACCGGTGACGGCATCAGCATTAGATATTTTGAATCATGCAGCCTCTGCAATTCAATGGTGCATACTGCGCCAGCAGCTAAGCCATCAATCGTATCAGACTCTCCATTGCGGTAAGCCATCCCTCCGTGCACCACGTCATATGGGGCAGATCCGTCACCTAGCGACTTATCGCACCTAACTCGATAATCCAAGTAACCTGAATAGACATCCGGATTCTGCGAATATTGAACCCGTATCGCTCCTTCACCCTTTTTATACAGCCCCCGCAACGTTAACACCTGATCGCGACCGTATGTCACATAGAACTCGTGCTCACTGCCATGAAAGTAGTACCCAGGGATTCTTATGGACTCTGGAGCAAACTGCGCCCTACAATTGCCACCTACATGAAACAGCTCTTCCAACTCGACTGGAGCCTGCCCGGGCCGGACCTCGACACTGCCTGACACGTCTCCACAGGAATAATTTACTCTGAACTGGCGATTTTCCTGACCCGCCGGAAGTCCCTCAATCTCAATACCAATTCTCACCGGCACAGGATCTGGGATGTAGGTTGTCTCTATTTCGATTTCCGCTGCCTGGCCGTCAACAATCTCGACTTGTTTCTGTACGGGAGCGTCGAACGAATGATTGGGGACCGCTAGGCTATTTGTATCTATAGCCACGATGCAGGTTTGTCCCGCTTCAAACCATCCTACCGATTGGGCTTCATGGGTTTGTCGATCAACCTTTACCTTTCGATACTCACTTCCACAACTAATGTCGATGAGTATATCGTCACTACTGGCTTCATCTTTCCTCCCGGACTCACGATATAGAATGATCAACTCGCCCTTGCCTGTTGGGATGTACCTATAGTCGAAACGTGCAGTGCTATCAGCCCACTCACCTATGTGCACAGTGACGGAAGCGTCCCCCACAGTTCTGGAGAATCCCTCAACCTCAGTTGAAGCAGCTACTTCAGTCACTTTGCAGTTTGCTCCAAACGGGATGGCATTTTCGACGCTTATTGGCCGTCCATTCGTTGGTACTATCGCAACACCTCGCTTGATATACGGGTTTACCCCTTCCTTGGCACACTCATAATTGTATGCCACCTGAGATAGGTCGAGTCCCTCAATCTCATTTACCTCACTCGAAATGAATAACGCACCCTCCGTCGGCCTCAAACGCGCAGAGACCTGTATCTGATGTAAGCCGCCAACTTGTACGCCAAAATCCCAATACGTCTCTTCCAATCTAATCTCATCCGCAGACTGCGACCTGACATAGCAGGTGCTTTCCGCCGGAATCAGCGGAGAGGGAAACGTCTCGTTAAACCTCTCAATGGAGATTGTCCCCTGAATCTGATCGCGCTCCGGCACGTAGCAGGTGTACCCGAACGCTATCGGGCTAAGTCCATCGGGTGGATCAACAAAATTTATCTGAATTGAAAAGCGGCCGGCGTTCTGCTCATTGAGTTCCTCGCCGCCTCCCGGCACCGGCTCACCCGATGACGGCGGCACCGGCCCACCCGTAGACGGCGGCTCCGTCCCACCCGTAGACGACGGCTCCGGTTCGCTCGAAGGCGGCGGCACCGGCCCACCCGTAGACGACGGCTCCGGTACCGGCTGCGGGTCTGTGAGGGCTTTGGAGTGCTGCTCGCCCGGCAGCCCGCCGTCGGGCGCTGCCCATGCCGTTCCTGCGCCCAGCCCCGAGGCGGAGGTTAGTCCGGCCAGTACAAGAGCTATGGGCAGGGCTAGAACAGCCAGTTTTTCAACCAAGCGGGGCTTTCGCTGCGGAGTCATCTTTGATTCCTTCCGTCACGATTCCGGGGTCGCCAAGGACCGGAGGGGATACCTCCCCTAAACGTATGGATTCCGGCGTCCGTGTTGAAGGTTTTGGCCTGTATGAAAACCTGTACTACTTCTTCTATTGGCTTTTGCACGCCGGTGTGCATCATTCTCGCTAAGTCGCGTGCCCCGGCTCCCAGGCTCCTACACGGCCCCAGCGGCTCGGACACACGAAAGCGGCCTGGAGGGCGCTTACGCGCTCTCCAGGCCGCCAGAGTGAGCCGCTGGGCTTAAAGCATGCCGAGGACCTGGGCCACCAGGATCTTGGCGACCATGGCCACCGGGTAGACCATGGCGTAGCCGAGCGCCACGCGCGGGTCGTTCTGGGTGCGGCTGTTGGCAAAGGCCAGCACTGCCGGCTGGGTTTGGGTACCGCCCAGTACACCGGCCAGGCGGGTGCCACCCATCTTGAACATGAAGCGCATCGTCACGTACAGGCCCACGGCCACGAACGTGGTGATGAGGAATCCGAGCAGCAGGATGTTGGTCCAGGCGCCGGACGTGAAGGCGTTCAGGATCTGAGAGCCTGCCTTGGTGCCGGCGTAGGCCAGGAAGACCAGGAGGCCGAGCTCGGCGAGGACCATACAGGTGGTGTAGGGCACGGAGGTGACCACGCGGCCCACGCGGCCGATGCGCCCCAGCACGAGGCCCACCAGCAGCGTGCCGGCGGCCGAACCGATGGTGAAGGAGGCGCCACCGGGGGTGGGTATCGGCAGGTTACCGATGAGGATGCCTAGTGCCATACCGAGGCCGAGCGCCACCGGGTTGATGTCGGATAGGCCGTGCGCGGAGTCTCCGAAGAACTTGGAGATCTTGGTCATCGTGCCGGTGGGGGCAACGACGCGGACGCGGTCGCCCTGCTGGAGCACCAGGTTGGGGGCGCCAATCATGTCGATGTCACCGCGGCGGACTCGAGAAATGGTTGCCTCGAATTTGCCGCTCAGGTCCAGAGAGGCGATGGTGCGACCCGCCAGCTTGGGGTCGGAAACCGTGATGCGGCGGAAGTCCAGGTAGGAGCGGTCAGAGATCAGGGAGTGCGTGGAGGAGTGTCCCAGCTGGGAGATGATGGCCGCCACGGCCTTCTCGTTGCCGACCACGGTTACCAGGTCGTCACGGTCAAGGGTGTCTTCCATCTTCGGACGCAGGATTGGGCCGGTCTCGCCGCGGCGGAGGCGGGAGAAGGTGACCTGCCCGCCGGCGCGCTCGAACAGGTCGCCCACGCGGGGGTTGTCGTCGCGCTCGACGCGGATGGTGCGGTTGACCAGCGGGGAGGGGGCGTCCTTGTCGTGGCGGGCCTTGGACAGGGCGAAGCCGGCGGCGATCAGCATGCCGAACACACCCCACAGGTAGGTGATGGAGTAGCCGACGGTCGCGGTGGCAGTGTCGCCACTGGCCTGACCGGCCGCAGAGAGGGCCGGGGTGTTGGTGATGGCGCCGGCGTAGGTTCCACCGATCAGGGCGGGGGACATGCCGAGCGCGTTACCGACGCCCCAGGCAAGCACACCGGCGGCCGCCACCACCACTACCATTGCGATGATCGGACCGACCGCCGTCTTGAGGGTGTTGAAGAAGGTGGGGCCGGCGTTGATACCGATCGCGAACGCGAACAGGGCCAGGCCCAGGATGCCGATGTCGTGCGCTACCTGGAGTTCGTAGCCGTAGGTGAGCGCCCACGCCGTCAGTGCCATTGCCGTGAATAGCACGGCGGCGGCGCCCAGCTTGATGCCCTTTACCTTGACGCTTCCGAATACCATGCCAACGCCAAGTAGCAAGAACAGCAGCAGGACGTCATTCTCCTGCAGCGCGTAGAAAAACGTGTCCATGTGGATTCCTTGTGTAGGTCTTCGCCCTCAATTATCCGGGCCGCAGACGGTGGCTTTCCGGTGCCTTGGTCCCGCTTGGATGGACGACGTTGCCGCCCGGCCGCCCGGTTTTGCCGCCTGTTTGCCCTTTTGTCGCTTTCTGGCAGATTTGCGCGTTACGCGTTTCACACTGCGGGAGGGGATGGTCGCAGCGAGTCTGCGACCATCCCCTCCCCGGTGTGCGGGTGCGCTTTAGTAGAGCACTGCGCCCTCGGACGCGGAGTGCACCAGCTTGATGTACTTGCCGAGCACGCCACGGGTGTAGCGCGGGGGCAGCGGCTCGAAGGTCTTGGCGCGCTCGGCCAGTTCGGCCTCGTCCACCAGCAGGTCTAGGCGGGCGTTGGCCACGTCCAGGCGGATCTTGTCTCCGTCGCGCACCAGGGCGATGGGGCCGCCGTCCACTGCCTCTGGGGCGACGTGTCCGACGCACAGGCCGGTGGTGCCGCCAGAGAAGCGCCCGTCGGTGAGCAGCAGGACGGTCTTGCCGAGGTTGGCTCCCTTGATGGCGCCGGTGATGGCCAGCATCTCGCGCATGCCGGGGCCGCCCTTGGGGCCTTCGTAGCGGATCACCACGACGTCGCCGTCGGTGATGGTGCCGTCGGCGAGCGCGTCCAGGGCGCCTTGTTCGCGCTCGAAGACGCGGGCGGTGCCTTCGAACACCTCGGTGTCGAAGCCGGCGGACTTCACCACGGCGCCCTCGGGGGCCAGGGTGCCCTTGAGGATGGTGATGCCGCCGGTGGCGTGGATCGGGTTGTCCAGCTGGCGCAGGATCTCGCCGTCGGCGGCAGGCGGGGCGATGTCTGCCAGGTTTTCGGCCACGGTCTTGCCGGTGACGGTGAGGCAGTCTCCGTGCAGCAGGCCGGCGTCCAGCAGGGTCTTCATCAGCACGGGGACTCCGCCTACGCGGTCGACGTCGTTCATCACGAACTGGCCGAACGGCTTGAGGTCTCCCAGGTGCGGGGTGCGGGCGGCGACGCGGGAGAAGTCGTCCAGGGTGAGGTCGACCTCGGCTTCGCGAGCGATCGCGAGCAGGTGCAGGACGGCGTTGGTGGAGCCGCCGAAGGCCATCACCACGGCGATGGCGTTCTCGAAGGCTTCCTTGGTCATGATGTCGCGGGCGGTGATGCCCCTGCGCAGGAGCTCAACTACCGCAGCGCCGGAGCGCCGCGCCGCCGCGTCCCGTCGGCGGTCCACGGACGGCGGCGCGGCCGAGCCGGGCACCGACATGCCGATCGCCTCCGCAACGGATGCCATGGTGTTGGCGGTGTACATGCCACCGCAGGCGCCCTCGCCGGGGCAGATGGCGCGCTCGATAGCCATCACGTCCTCGTGGCTCATCAGGCCGCGCTGGTGGGCACCCACGGCCTCGTAGGCGTCGATGATGGTGACGTCCTTCTCCGTACCGTCGGAGAGCTTGACGTGGCCGGGCATGATCGAGCCGGCGTAGAGGAAGACTGAGGCCAGGTTCAGGCGGGCCGCCGCCATGAGCATGCCCGGCAGCGACTTGTCACAACCGGCCAGCAGCACCGAGCCGTCCAGGCGCTCGGCCTGCATAACGGTTTCCACGGAGTCCGCGATCACGTCACGGGAGACGAGCGAGAAGTGCATTCCCTCGTGCCCCATGGAGATGCCGTCGGAGACGGAGATCGTGCCGAACTCCAACGGGTAACCACCGGCGGCGTGCACGCCTTCCTTCGCCGCCTGCGCCAGGCGCTGGAGGGAGAGGTTGCAGGGCGTGATCTCGTTCCAGGATGAAGCGACACCGATCTGGGGCTTAACGAAGTCGGCGTCCCCCATGCCGACGGCGCGGAGCATTCCGCGCGACGCCGTGGCCTTCAGACCATCGGTCACCTGCCGACTGCGCGGCTTGATGTCAATCTCGTTGGTACCCATGCGCGTGATTCTATGCCTCGAGCCTCTCCCCCACGTTGCGGTGCTCAACCCGTGGCCCGCATAGGCCAAACTGCGCCAAACATGCAACTGCCGCAGTCCGTGTGCGGGTGGTGCCGGGACGCAATTTACGGGCGGACATGGGTCACATATTCGGCATCGACGCGCCGGGCCGCTTGGGTTGGTTGGGTTGCCGGGTTGGACTCCCAGCTTGGTGCCCCGGGTTCGGCTCCCAGCTTGGTGCCCCGGTCCTACGGCCAACGAGACGTTGGACCCGTCGACTCGACATTCAGCTCGCCAACTAGACGTTTGGCCTTTCAACTCGACGTTGGGCCCGTCAACTCGACGTATGGGCCGGCTTTTCGTCTAGTTGAGGCGCCAAACGTCTAGTTGAAGCTGCTTTCGTCTAGTTTCACGTTCCGTGTGTGGCGCCTTTGGCTCATTTGGTTGATGACGCGCTCCCGGCTTGGTGCGTCGGTCCCCCGGTCAACTAGACGTTCGGCTCTTCAGCTCGACGTTCGGCTTTTCAGCTCGACGTTCAGCCCTTCAACTCGACGTTTGGGCCGGTCTTTCGTCGAGTTGAGGCATCGAACGTCGAGTTGGGGTTTCGAACGTCTAGTTTCACGTTCCGGGTGGAGTGGCCCCTGTCTGGGTTATTCACTGACGCGCTCCCGGCCGCTGCGCGGGTCCCCCAGTCAACTAGACGTTTGCCCCTTCGTCTCGACGTTTGGGTCTTCGTCTGGACGTTTGAATGCTCGGCTCGACGTTTGGGCCGGTCTTTCGTCGAGTTGTGGCATCGAACGTCGAGTTGGGGTTTCGAACGTCGAGTTGAAGCTTCGAACGTCTAGTTGGGGTTTCGAGCGTCGAGTTTCACGTTCCGAGTGCGGTGGCTCTGGCTGGCTTGGTTGATGACGCGCTCTCGGACGCTGCGCGGGTCCCCCAGTCAACTAGACGTTCGGCTCTTCAACTCGACGTTTGGCCCTGGTTTTCGTCGTGTTGGGGTTTCGAGCGTCGAGTTTCACGTTCCGGGTGTGGTGGGTGTGGCTGGTTTTGTCACTTGAGTCGTGCGTCTTTAGTGACCCAGGGGGTTGGGTGTTTGTGGGTGTGGGGACGGCCCCCGTTGCTGCGGTTTGGTTCGCGCTACGGGGGCCGTTGTGTTGTGGTTGGTGGCGGCGGTGTCCTACTCTCCCACACCCTGGCGGGTGCAGTACCATTGGCGCTGGCAGGCTTAGCTTCCGGGTTCGGTATGGGGCCGGGCGTTTCCCTGCTGCTGTGACCGCCGCACGTGTTTTAACCCTTGGTGGGTTTGTAACCGTATAGGGGGTGTGAGCGTGTGGTGTTGTGTTCGTGTTTGTTGTTTGGCGTGTTTTGGTGTTTGTAGTTGTTTGGTCGATTAGTACCAGTCAGCTTCACGTGTTACCACGCTTCCACGTCTGGCCTATCTACCCCGTGGTCTGCGGGGGACCTTCAACACTTGTGTGTTTGGAGACCTGGTCTTGAAGCAGGCTTCCCGCTTAGATGCTTTCAGCGGTTATCCTTTCCGAACGTGGCTAACCAGCGGTGCACCTGGCGGTACAACTGGCACACTAGAGGTTCGTCCGTCCCGGTCCTCTCGTACTAGGGACAGGTCTTCTCAAGTTTCCTACGCGCGCAGCGGATAGGGACCGAACTGTCTCACGACGTTCTGAACCCAGCTCGCGTACCGCTTTAATGGGCGAACAGCCCAACCCTTGGGACCTACTCCAGCCCCAGGATGCGACGAGCCGACATCGAGGTGCCAAACCATGCCGTCGATATGAACTCTTGGGCAAGATCAGCCTGTTATCCCCGGGGTACCTTTTATCCGTTGAGCGACACCCCTTCCACAAGGTGGTGCCGGATCACTAGTTCCTACTTTCGTACCTGTTTGACTTGTCAGTCTCACAGTCAAGCTCCCTTGTGCACTTACACTCGACATCTGGTTGCCGACCAGATTGAGGGAACCTTTGAGCGCCTCCGTTACTTTTTGGGAGGCAACCGCCCCAGTTAAACTACCCACCAGGCACTGTCCCTGGTCCGGATTACGGACCGAGGTTAGATGACCGCTTCAACCAGAGTGGTATTTCAACAATGACTCCGCCAACACTGGCGTGTTGGTTTCATAGTCTCCCACCTATCCTACACAAGCTGAAGCGGGCACCAATACCAAGCTATAGTAAAGGTCCCGGGGTCTTTCCGTCCTGCTGCGCGTAACGAGCATCTTTACTCGTAGTGCAATTTCGCCGAGTTCATGGTTGAGACAGTAGAGAAGTCGTTACGCCATTCGTGCAGGTCGGAACTTACCCGACAAGGAATTTCGCTACCTTAGGATGGTTATAGTTACCACCGCCGTTTACTGGGGCTTGGATTCAAAGCTTCACCCGAGGGTTGACCTTTCCTCTTAACCTTCCAGCACCGGGCAGGCGTCAGTCCGTATACATCGTTTTGCAACTTCGCACGGACCTGTGTTTTTGGTAAACAGTCGCTTCTCCCTATTCTCTGCGACCTTTCGCGCTAGCCCGCGAGGGGCTTCACGTTCCAGGTCCCCCTTCTCCCGAAGTTACGGGGGCATTTTGCCGAGTTCCTTAACCATGATTATCTCGTCGCCTTAGTATTTTCTACTTGACCACCTGTGTCGGTTTGGGGTACGGGCGGCTAGTCCCTCGCGTCGAGGCTTTTCTTGGCAGTATAGGATCACCCTGCTTCCCCACGAGTGTGGGTCACCATCACACCTCACCCTGGTGTTACCCGGATTTGCCTGGGTAACGGGCTGCGTGTTTAGACGGGCCATGCCATAAGACCCGCGGTGGCTACCTTTCTGCGTCACCCCTGTTAATACGCTTGGCTACTACTGGTATCGGTCCCACGAGCCCGCCCCGACCACACCCGAAGGTGTGGATGGTTTGGGTTGGTGGTTAGTACTACCAGGCTCACCATGGACGGTCCTTCGCCGGTACCAGAATATCAACTGGTTGTCCATCGACTACGCCTGTCGGCCTCGCCTTAGGTCCCGACTTACCCAGGGCGGATGATCCTGGCCCTGGAACCCTTGGTCAATCGGCGCTAGGGATTCTCACCCTAGTTTCGCTACTCATGCCTGCATTCTCACTCCCACGCAGTCCACCCATCCTTCCAGATGAGCTTCACCCCACGTGGGACGCTCCCCTACCCAACAACACCCCTGCACACCCAACCAGCTCGAAAGCTTTAGGTGTGTGGGTTTTGTGTTGTTGCCACGGCTTCGGCGGTGTGCTTGAGCCCCGCTACATTGTCGGCGCGGAATCACTTGACCAGTGAGCTATTACGCACTCTTTCAAGGGTGGCTGCTTCTAAGCCAACCTCCTGGTTGTCACTGCAACTCCACATCCTTTCCCACTGAGCACACGCTTAGGGGCCTTAGCCGGTGATCTGGGCTGTTTCCCTCTCGACTACGAAGCTTATCCCCCGCAGTCTCACTGCCGCGCTAACATTACTGGCATTCGGAGTTTGGTTGACCTCAGTAACCTTGTAGGGCCCATCAGCCATCCAGTAGCTCTACCTCCAGCAAGCAACACGCGACGCTGCACCTAAATGCATTTCGGGGAGAACCAGCTATCACGGAGTTTGATTGGCCTTTCACCCCTACCCACAGTTCATCCCCTCCATTTTCAACTGAAGTGGGTTCGGTCCTCCACACGCTCTTACACGTGCTTCAACCTGACCATGGGTAGATCACTCCGCTTCGGGTCTACGGCATGCGACTCAAGCGCCCTATTCAGACTCGCTTTCGCTACGGCTTCCCCACCCGGGTTAACCTCGCCACATACCAGTAACTCGCAGGCTCATTCTTCAAAAGGCACGCAGTCACCCCAACAAAAGAGGGCTCCTACGGTTTGTAAGCATCCGGTTTCAGGTACTATTTCACTCCCCTCACGGGGTACTTTTCACCATTCCCTCACGGTACTGATCCGCTATCGGTCACTAGGTAGTATTCAGGCTTAGCAAGTGGTCTTGCCAGATTCACACGGGATTTCACGGGCCCCGTCCTACTCGGGAACACGCACCGAACACAAGCAATGATCGTTTCAGTTACCGGGCTCTCACCGTCTACGGCTGGCTTTCCCAAACCATTCACCTACAACCACGCTTGGAACCACTGGCCGGCAGACCAGACACGCACGCGTCCCACAACCCCACATCCGCAACCCCTGCCGGGTATCACACGAACATGGTTTAGCCATCATCCGCTTTCGCTCGCCACTACTCACGGAATATCTTTTCCTGCGGGTACTGAGATGTTTCACTTCCCCGCGTTCCCCCCACACGCCCTATATATTCAAGCGCGGGTAACCAGACATGACTCTGGCCAGGTTTCCCCATTCGGACACCCTCGGATCAAAGCTCGTTTGTCAACTCCCCGAGGCCTATCGCGGACTACCACGTCCTTCATCGGCTCCTAGTGCCAAGGCATCCACCGAATGCTCTTAGAAACTACAAACAAAACACTAATACAGAAAACAATAAACCATGAACACAACACTACGTATCATGCTCACACCCACTATACAGTTACAAACCAACCAACCAACAAACCACCAAACCAAACCAAAAAACCAAGGCCAGCTCAGCAGCAAGTAGTCAAAACACCCAAACCACAAGTGTGGCCTGGAAACCCAATAGCATGCGGCCTGTTCTCCACTACACCAACCCCGAACCCAGCCCCGGGAACCCAAAAGCCCCAAGGACCAAGCAGACACGAGGAAAGTGTGTCTAGTGTCTTTTCCACTAAAAGCAACCCACCAAGCCCCCCAGAAGCCAGACACAACACGCGCCTGAAACAAACAACCAGGAAACCCACAAACACCAAACCAACACACAAAAACGCGCACCAGCCCGGCAGGTGGAAAAAGTTGCTCCTTAGAAAGGAGGTGATCCAGCCGCACCTTCCGGTACGGCTACCTTGTTACGACTTCGTCCCAATCGCCAGTCCCACCTTCGACCACTCCCCCCAAACGGTTAGGCCATGGGCTTCGGGTGTTACCAACTTTCGTGACGTGACGGGCGGTGTGTACAAGGCCCGAGAACGTATTCACCGCAGCGTTGCTGATCTGCGATTACTAGCGACTCCGACTTCATGGGGTCGAGTTGCAGACCCCAATCCGAACTGAGACCAGCTTTAAGGGATTCGCTCAACCTTACGATATCGCAACCCTCTGTACTGGCCATTGTAGCATGCGTGAAGCCCAAGACATAAGGGGCATGATGATTTGACGTCATCCCCACCTTCCTCCGAGTTAACCCCGGCAGTCTCTCACGAGTCCCCACCATAACGTGCTGGCAACATGAGACAAGGGTTGCGCTCGTTGCGGGACTTAACCCAACATCTCACGACACGAGCTGACGACAACCATGCACCACCTGTACACCCCCAACTAAATGCGCCCACATCTCTGCAGACTCTGGATGTATGTCAAGCCTTGGTAAGGTTCTTCGCGTTGCATCGAATTAATCCGCATGCTCCGCCGCTTGTGCGGGCCCCCGTCAATTCCTTTGAGTTTTAGCCTTGCGACCGTACTCCCCAGGCGGGGCACTTAATGCGTTAGCTACGGCGCAGGAACCATGGAAACAGCCCCCACACCTAGTGCCCAACGTTTACGGCATGGACTACCAGGGTATCTAATCCTGTTCGCTCCCCATGCTTTCGCTCCTCAGCGTCAGTAACGGCCCAGAGACCCGCCTTCGCCACCGGTGTTCCTCCTGATATCTGCGCATTCCACCGCTACACCAGGAATTCCAGTCTCCCCTACCGCACTCAAGCCTGCCCGTACCCACCGCAAGCCCACAGTTAAGCTGTGGGTTTTCACGACAGACGCGACAAACCGCCTACGAGCTCTTTACGCCCAATAATTCCGGACAACGCTTGCGCCCTACGTATTACCGCGGCTGCTGGCACGTAGTTAGCCGGCGCTTCTTCTGTAAGTAAAGTCAACCCAAACAAAAGCCTAGGCCTGCGTCCTTACTGAAAGAGGTTTACAACCCGAAGGCCGTCATCCCTCACGCGGCGTCGCTGCATCAGGCTTTCGCCCATTGTGCAATATTCCCCACTGCTGCCTCCCGTAGGAGTCTGGGCCGTATCTCAGTCCCAGTGTGACCGGTCACCCTCTCAGGCCGGCTACCCGTCAAAGCCTTGGTAGGCCATCACCCCACCAACAAGCTGATAGGCCGCGAGCCCATCCCCCACCAGAAAAACCTTTCCACACACAACCATGCGATCATGCGTGAATATTCAGTATTAGCAACCATTTCTGGTCGTTATCCCAAAGAAGGGGGCAGGTTACTCACGTGTTACTCACCCGTTCGCCACTCTCACCAAACAAGCAAGCTCGCTTGGATCCCGTTCGACTTGCATGTGTTAAGCACGCCGCCAGCGTTCGTCCTGAGCCAGGATCAAACTCTCCAACAAAAACCAAAACCAACCAACCCACAAACAGGCCAGCCAGCCAAAGCCCCTGCCAGAAACCCTGACAAAAACAACACCCAACCAAAAAGGCCAGGCAAACAAAACAGACCAACCAAAACAGTCAGCCCAAAAAACAAACACTAAACAAAAAACAAACCACACACTATTGAGTTCCCAAACAACACCCACACCCACCAGAACACCAGCCCCAAACAGAACCAGCACCCCAACAAGATGGCTTGTTGATCGCTCCTCCGTGGCCCGCAGGCCTCAGATTCACTGCTCGCTTCCCGGAAGCCGTGCTCCCCGGCAGCGAGTGAATAATTTACGCAGTTTCCGCAGCCATGTCAACTCAGATCCACGTGGCACGCAACACACACCCCATTTTCCCTGGAATCGCAACGAAAATTGGTGGGCGGGGTGGCTTGCCACCCCGCCCACCAGGCTTCAACCGCCGGGCCTTCGCCCTTCCGGCTCAGGCCTCGACCGAGCGACGCACCGCCCCGGCCACGGCCTTGGCCACGCGGGTGTCGAACACACCCGGGATGATGTAGGCCGGGCTGAGCTCGCTGTCGTCCAGCACCTCCGCGATCGCCACGGCCGCCACGCGCAGCAGCTCCATGGTGATGTCAGAGACGCCCGCGTCCAGCAGACCCCGGAACAGGCCTGGGAAGGCCAGCACGTTGTTGATCTGGTTCGGGTAGTCGGAGCGGCCCGTCGCCACCACGGCCGCGTACTTGGCCGCCTCGATCGGGTCGGTCTCCGGGGTCGGGTTGGCCATCGCGAACACGATCGCGTCCTTGGCCATGGTGCCCACCAGCTCGGCAGGGAACAGGTTGCCGGAGGAGACACCGATGAACACGTCGGCGTCCTTCAGGCCCTCCTCCAAGGAACCGGTCACACCGCGCGGGTTGGTGTTCTCCGCCAGCCACTTGCGGTGCGGGTTCATGCCCTCGGTGTCGGACGCGCTCAACGCCCCGGAGCGGCCGTAGCCCACGATGTCGCGCGCACCCTGCGCCATCAGCAGCTTGGCGATGGCGGAACCGGCCGCGCCCACACCGGAGATAACGATGCGAACGTCCTCGATGCGCTTGCCGACCACCTTCAGCGCGTTGATCAGCGCCGCCAGCGTCACGATGGCCGTGCCGTGCTGGTCGTCGTGGAACACCGGGATGTCCAGCTCGGCGCGCAGGCGCTCCTCGATCTCGAAGCAGCGCGGCGCGGAGATGTCCTCCAGGTTGATGCCGCCGTAGGCCGGCGCGATCGCCTTGACGATCGCCACGATCTCGTCCACGTCCTTGGTGGCCAGCGGCACCGGCCAGGCGTCCACGCCACCGAACTCCTTGAACAGCAGCGCCTTGCCCTCCATCACCGGCAGGGAAGCCTCCGGCCCGATGTCACCCATGCCCAGCACCGCGGTGCCGTCGGTGACCACGGCGACCGTGTTGCGCTTGATGGTCAGCTCGCGGGCACGCGAGGGAGTGTCGTAGATGGCCTTGCACACGCGCGCCACACCAGGCGTGTACGCGCGCGACAGGTCGCGGCGGTTGCGCAACGGAATCTTGGAGTGGATGGCCACCTTGCCGCCCAGGTGGGCCAGGAAGGTGGAGTCCTCCACCGAGGTGACCTCCACCCCGTCCACGCCCTCCAGGATGGAGACGATCTCCAGGCGGTGCACCGAGTCGCGCGCGTCGCACGTCAGGTCGTAGGAGATGCGCCCGCCCTCCGCGTCGGTGACGTCCAGGCCAGTGATGACGGCGCCCGTGGCGGCCACCAGGTCAACGATCTTGCTGGCGTCGGCCTGCGAGGCGTTGGCCTCCAGTCGCAGTACAACGGTGTAACTGGGGGATGGCTGAGCCATGCTCGCTCCTCACATGAAGACGTGATGTTCGCCCCGATATTGGCGCGCCGCCCCCCGCGTTGGCTAGTACCAAAGGCCCACAAGTTATGGGAAGTTTTTTGTGGACGACGTTTTTCCCGCCCTGCCTCAGGCCGGCACCGCCCACAGCCAGGCGAAAATCACTAGGCGGGAGCGTCCAGTGTGTGGACGCTCCCGCCTAGGGCAGAACGGCTCAGGCGCCGCAGACCTCCATGATCAGCTCACGCACCCGGGCGGCGTCGGCCTGCCCCTTGGTGGCCTTCATGACCGCGCCGACGATCGCGCCAGCGGCAGCAACCTTGCCGGAACGGATCTTGTCCGCCACGTCGGGCTGCGCGGCCAGCGCCTCCTCGACCGCGGCTCGCAAGGCGCCGTCGTCACTGACCACTGCCAGGCCGCGCTTGGCCACGACCTCCGCGGCACTCCCCTCACCAGCCAGCATGCCTGCCAACGCCTGGCGGGCCAGCTTGTCATTCAACTCGCCCTTGTCCACCAAGGCGGCCAGCTCTGCAACGTCGGCCGGACCAACCGGCAACTCCTCCAGCGCCACGCCGCGCTCCTTGGCCTCGCGGGAGAGCTCACCCAGCCACCACTTCCGGGCGGCCGCAGCGCCGGCACCAGCCGCCACGGTCGCCTCGATGATGTCCAGGGCGCCGGCGTTCAGAACGTCGCGCATCTCCAGGTCGGTGCAAGCCCACTCCTCCTGCAGGCGGCGGCAGCGCACCGCCGGCATCTCCGGCAGGCAGGCGCGCACCTCCTCCACCCACTCCGGCGTGCACACCACCGGCACCAGGTCCGGCTCGGGGAAGTAGCGGTAGTCGTCCGCGTCAGACTTCTCGCGGCCAGCAGAAGTGGTACCCGTGTCCTCATGCCAGTGGCGCGTCTCCTGCACCACCTTGCCGCCACCCGCCAGGATCGCGCCCTGACGCTGCATCTCGAAACGCACCGCCCGCTCGATCGCGCGGAAGGAGTTGACGTTCTTGGTCTCCGTACGGGTGCCCAGCGGCGCGTCCACGCCCTCGCGTAGCGAGACGTTAATGTCCGCACGCACGTTGCCGCGCTCCATGCGGGCCTCGCTCACGCCCAACGCGCGGAAGATGTCCCGCAACGCCTGCACGTACGCGCGCGCCACCTCCGGGGCCCGCTCCCCCGCCCCGGCAACGGGACGAGTCACGATCTCCACCAGCGGCACGCCGGCGCGGTTGTAGTCCACCAGCGAGTAGTCCGCCCCCTGGATGCGACCGGCCGAGCCACCCACGTGGGTGTTCTTGCCGGCATCCTCCTCCATGTGCGCCCGCTCGATCTCCACGCGGAACACCGCGCCGTCCTCCAGCTCCACGTCCAGGTAGCCGTCGTAGGCGATCGGCTCGTCGTACTGGGAGGTCTGGAAGTTCTTCGGCACGTCCGGGTAGAAGTAGTTCTTCCGGGCAAAACGGCAAGACTCGCGGATCTTGCAGTTCAGCGCCAGGCCGATCATCACCGCGTAACGCACCGCCGTCGCGTTCACCACCGGCAGAGTGCCCGGCAGACCCAGCGACACCGGAGTGACGTACTCGTTCGGCTCGCCACCAAACGCGTTCGGGGCGCCATCAAACATCTTCGTGGCCGTCCCCAGCTCCACGTGCACCTCGATGCCCAGCACCGGGTCGAAGCGGGCGGTGACCTCGTCGTAGTCCAGCAGGTCCGTCATCTCAGTTCTCCTTCAGGGCCGGGGCGCTGGCCAGCAGCGGGCCGCCCCACTTGGACTCCAGGGCGCGCTCCAGCACGCCACCGACGCGGTACAGGCGGGCGTCCTCGAACGCCGGGGCCAGGATCTGGAAACCAACCGGCAGGCCCTCAGACAGGCCCGACGGCAGCGACATGCCCGGCACGCCGGCCAGGTTCGCGGGAATCGTGGCAACGTCGTTCAGGTACATCGCCATCGGGTCATCCACCTTGGCGCCAAACTTGAAAGCCACCGTCGGTGCCGTAGGCGAGACTAGAACGTCGGCCTGCTCAAAGGCCTTCGCGAAATCACGCTGCACCAGCGTGCGGGCCCTCAGCGCCGCCCCGTAATAGTGGTCAATGTTGCCGGCGCTCAACGCGTAGGTGCCCAAGATGATGCGGCGCTTGACCTCGTCACCAAAACCGGCCGCACGCGTAGCGGCCATCACGCGCTCTGCGGTAACCGGGCCATCGTCGGGCTCCACACGCAAGCCATAACGCATGCCATCAAACTTCGCCAGGTTGGAAGAAACCTCCGCCGGCATCAACAGGTAGTAGGCGTCCAGCGCGATCTCAAACGAAGGGCAGTCCACCTCCACGATCTGCGCACCCGCCTCACGCAGCAGGTCCAGGGACTCCTCGAAGGAGGCGCGCACGCCCTCCTCGTAGCCCTCGCCCGTCAGCTGCTTGCCCACCGCCACGCGCACGCCCTCCAAGGAGGAGGTGTCACGCGCCGCCGCCACGTAACCCGTGCACGGCATCGGCAGCGAGGTGGAATCCAGCGGGTCGTGACCGCCCATCACCTCGTGGAACAACGCGGCGTCCTCCACGGTGCGCGTGCACGGACCGGCCTGGTCCAACGAGGAAGCCATCGCAATGAGGCCATAGCGGGAAATCGAGCCATACGTGGGCTTCACGCCCACCGTGCCCGTCACCGCCGCCGGCTGACGGATCGAACCACCCGTGTCCGTGCCCACCGCCAGCGGCGCCTCAAACGCGCCCACCGCAGCGGCCGATCCACCACCACTACCGCCAGGAATGCGCTCCAGGTCCCACGGGTTGCGAGTGGGGCCGAACGCGGAGTGCTCCGTGGACGAGCCCATCGCGAACTCGTCCATGTTCGTCTTGCCCAAGATCGGCATGCCCGCAGCGCGCAGCTTCTTCACCAGCGTCGCGTCGTACGGGGGAATCCACCCCTCCAGCATCTTCGATGCCGCCGTAGTCACCTGGCCCTTCGTGACCACCACGTCCTTCACCGCCACCGGCACACCAGCCAGCGGGTGCAGCTCCTCGCCCGCAGCGCGGCGAGCGTCCACGTCCGCCGCCGTCGCCAGGGCATCCTCCCCACTCACGTTCAGGAACGCGTGCACCTCCCCATCCACCGCAGCGATACGGTCCAGGTGCGCCTGGGTCAGCTCAACCGAGCTCACCTCACCGGCGGCCAGCATCGCGGCCTGCTTGGCCGCACTGTGCTTGATCAGCTCGTTCACGCGTCCTCCCCCAGAATCTGCGGCACCAAGAAACGCCCATCCTCGCTGGCGGGCGCCATCGCCAAGGACTCCTCCTGGGACAGCGTCGGCACTACGACGTCCTCACGCATGACGTTCGTCAGCGGAATCGGGTGAGACGTGGCCGGCACGTCCGGCCCCACAAACTGGTTGATTCGCGCCACAGAGTTGGCGATCACCTCCAGCTCGCTGGCCAGCTTGGCCGCCTCCTGGTCTGTCATTGCAATGCGCGCGAGGCCCGCCAAGCGGTGCACCTCGCCGGTGGTGAACGTGGTCATGGGCTCGATTCTAGTGTCAGCCCGCCATTGCATAGAGTTACCACCATGACATCGTGGCGCTACCGCCTTGCACGCAAA
This sequence comes from Buchananella sp. 103232, assembly GCF_058725725.1. Lineage (NCBI taxonomy): Bacteria > Bacillati > Actinomycetota > Actinomycetes > Actinomycetales > Actinomycetaceae > Buchananella > Buchananella sp. 103232. Next base: position 43,858 of record NZ_JBZXJM010000021.1, read on the forward strand.
CTCTTAACCCCACCCAGCCCGCGCACCATCACCCGCGCAGCCAAGTGGTGGATCGGCAGCATCGCCGCCGCCCAGGCGGTCACCCTTGCCACCGTGATGATCAACGATCACCTGCGAAAGCGCCGCAAGTTCACCGCCGATTCGTTCCTCACCGGCCCGCCCGAGGCCACCTCCGTGGCCGGCAACTGCGTCACCACCTACACCGATGCCCGGGCCTTGTACGAGGCCATGCTCGCCTCCATTCGCGCGGCCAAGCACCACATCTACTTCGAGACCTACATCTGGAAGAGCGACGAATGGGGCGAGCAGTTCAAGCACGAGCTCATCCAGGCCGCCAAGCGCGGCGTTGACGTTCGGATCATCTACGACGCCTTCGGCAACTGGGTGGTGGACCCCCGCCTGTTCGCCTTCCCCAAGATGGCCAACCTGCACGTGCTGCGCTTCCCCACCTTCAACTGGGGAATGCTCTCCCTCTCCCTGCGCCACTTTGGCCGCGACCACCGCAAAATCCTGGTGGTGGACGGCGTGGACGGCTACACCGGCGGCTACAACATCGGCAGCCTGTACCACGCCGAGTGGCGCGACACCCACGTGCGCGTGCAGGGCGAGGGGGCCTGGGAGCTCGAAAACGCCTTCGTTGACTTCTGGAACGAGCACCGGCGCGGCAAGCTGCCCGCCCTGCCCGACGCAGGAGCCCGATCCTGGAACGCCCGCATCCGCGCCGCCCAGAACACCCCCACTAAATGGCTCTTCCCCGTCCGCGGCCTGTACATCGACGCGTGCGAGCGGGCCACCGACCGCGTCTGGATCACCCAGGCCTACTTCATCCCCGACCAGGAAATCCTGGACGCCCTCATCGCGGCCGCCAGGCGCGGGGTGGACGTGAAGGTGCTGGTGCCGGAGATCTCCAACCACGTGGTCGCCGACTGGGTGGCCCGTTCCCACTACTCCCGCCTCCTGGAGGCAGGCGTGGAGCTGTGGCTCTACCGGGGCGCAATGATCCACGCAAAGACCGCCACCGTGGACGGCCGCTGGTCCACCATCGGCACCGCCAACATCGACCGTCTCAGCCTGCGCGGCAACTACGAGGTCAACCTGGAGTTCTTCGACTACGGCCAGGCGCAAAACATGGAGGCGGTCTTTCTGCGGGACCTCAGCCAGTCACGCCGCCTCACCCTGGAGGAATGGGACAACCGCCCGCTCATCCACCGCGTCGGCGAGCGGCTGCTGCGGCCTTTCGCGCCCCTGATCTAGGCCGACCCGAAGCGCGGGTTAGCTGCAGAAATGTGTGTGCAGGCTCGGCGTGTCGGGGTTGGAACCGCCGGGCGGAGGTGCTCGGCACCGAGCAAGGCGCTGCTCCTGTGCTCGAATCTAGACGTTTGGGGGCGAATCTCGACGTTCGGTGGCCCGTCTCGACGTTTGGTGCCGAATCTCGACGTAAACCAGGTCGGGATCGTCGAGTTGAAAGGCCAAACGTCGAGTTGAAAGGGCGAACGTCTAGATTCACGCTCGCCGGCACCCGGGCACCACAACGTAACCCGGGCATTGCGCCACCCGGGCATCGCGCCACCCGTGCACCGCGCCACCCGGGCATCGCGCAGCACTCATACAAGTGGCTCAGGCACCAGCCCTCTCCCGATTCCTCCAGGCCCCGGCAGCCCCGGCCGTTAGGGCGGGCGAAAAACGACCGCTCGAAACGGCCCGCCCAGAAACGCAAGAAGTGGCGGGGTGAGTGTTTGACACTCACCCCGCCACCGCTTCCGCACGCCGGGGATCAGCCCTGCGGGTTCACCGGGGGCTGGGGCTGCTGAGGAGCCTGCGGCACGGTGCCCGGCACCGACGGGAAACCCTGCGCGGGAACCTGCGGGACGCTCTGAGCGGGAGCCTGCGGGAAGCCCTGCTGCGGGGCAACACCCGGCACCTGGGCTTGCGGGGCAACGCCCGCGACCGGCTGCCCCGCGACCGGCTGCCCCGACAGCGGGTAGCCCGCAGGCTGGGCGAAGCCCCGCGCCGGAACCTGCGCCGCCGCGCCACGGGTCGCCAGGAAGTTCAGGATGGAGAAGGCCACGGCAGCTGCTGCGGCCAGGAAGGTGAGCCACAGGCCGAAGCCGATCGAGACCATCCCGCGAGTGTCCTTGGAAGCGAAGTTGGAAAAGGAGACCACCGGGATCAGCAGGGACACCGCAGAGAGGCCGATCAGGGTGTAGCCGACCCACGAGCCCTTCAGGACTTCCGGCTTGAACGTCTTCAGGCCCGCCAGCACCGCCATGGCAGTACCAAGGATGAGGGTCAGCATCCCATCACCGGAGGTACCGCTCACCTGAATGGTGGCGCCCAGGAAGCTGGCATTGGCCCACGGCATAAACGCCGCAAGGGCGAGTACGACGCTCGCTGCGCCGGTCAGGAAGACCCACTTGGACCTCGGGTCGGCCATCACGGCGGAGAGGCTAAAGGAAGCGGCGGCAGCCTGCGGCTGCTGCGGCACCATCGGGGCCTGCGGTTGCTGGGGACCCTGGCCGGGAGCGGGGAAGGTCATTCGACGCACCTTTCGATTCAGTTAAAGCCCGAATATGCTCCCACGTTTGCGCTCATGCCAACAAGACCGGCAGAACGCGCTTTCGCCGCTTGGCGCACAAATGAGCGAGGTGGGGGCGAGCATCTTCTGCTCGCCCCCACCTCACTTCGACTTCCGCTCTTTCCGTCCTACTGGGCGGGGACTCGGAAGCGCGGTTAGTTGGGATCAGCCCTGCGGGTTAACCGGGGGCTGGGGCTGCTGCGGGGCCTGCGGGAAGCCCTGCTGCGGGGCAACACCCGGCATAGGCTGGCCGGGTACGGGCTGACCCGGCATCGGGTAGCCCGGGGCCTGCGGCTGCTGAGCGGTGAAGGGGGTGGTGGGAACCTGCGGCACCGGGCCTGCGGCCGGAGCGGCGCCACGGTTGGCCAAGAAGTTCAGGACCGAGAAGGCCACGGCGGCAATCGCGGCGAAGAAGGTCAGCCACAGACCGTAGCCGTAGGAGATGACACCGAAGGTGTCCTCGCTCTTGATGGACATCATGGAGGCGATGGTGATCAGCAGAGAAACAGCCGCGACAGCGATGAAAGCCGGGGCGCCCCACTGCTCCTTCAGGATCTCCGGCTTGAAGACCTTCAGGCCGGCGTAGACGGCCAGCATCAGGCCCAGGATCAGGGTGAACTTGCCCTCGCCGCTGACGCCGTTGACGTTGATCGTCTCACCAAAGACCTTCGCGGACGCCCAGGGGAGGAAGGAGCCCAGCGCGACGAATACGCCGGCGGCACCAGCGAGGAGGAGCCAGCGCTGCTTGGTGTCAGCCATCACGGCGCCGAAGTTGAAAGCCGGGGCGGGAGCCTGCGGCTGCTGAGGAACCATCGGCTGCTGCGGTCCCTGGCCGGGAGCGGGGAAAGACATATCGGATCCCTTTCAAACGAGGTAGATGCCTAACGAATACTTGCACAAAATAGGCCGTTTCCGGGGTCTGGTTGCGAGATTCACACGCTCCATGACAAGCGTCACCGTCTGCTAAGGCGCATTTTTCCGGCCCTTCGCGGCCAGTCCAACAGGTGAGCAAATCCCCGCCCTACCGCGCACCGCCGCCCAGCTGCCCACCCGACCAGCAGCCCAGTACCTCGCACCTTCGCCCAGCCGCCCACCCGACCAGCAGCCCAGTACCGCGCACCTTCGCCCGGCGCCCACGCTCAGCCTGGGCAGCTAGTCCAGCGTGCCCCCGCTGCGCAGCACCTCGAACTCGTCCTCGTCGATCACCCGCACCCCCAGCGTCTGCGCCTTGGTGAGCTTCGAGCCCGCCTTCTCGCCCGCCAGCACGTAGTCGGTCTTCTTAGACACGGACGACGCTGCCTTCCCGCCGTGGAGAGCGATCGTGGCCCCGATTGAGTCGCGCGTGTAGCCCTGCAGCGCCCCGGTGGCGACGATCGTCAACCCGGCCAGAGTTTGGGGCGCCGCTTCCTCAGACTCGGCGAGCGGAGCGTCGGCCAACTCCACCCCGGCTTCGCGCCAGGCCGCGATGATCTGCTGGCCGCGCTCGGTGGCCAGCCAGTCCCGCAGGGAGGCCGCGATGATCGGCCCGACGCCCTCGACGTCGGCCAGCTCGACCAGGTCGTGGAGCGCAATCGACTCCTCGATGGCCGCCAGGGAACCAAAGCGGGCCGCGAGCGCGCGCGCCGCCACCGGGCCCACGTGCCGGATGGACAAAGCCACCAGGAAGCGCCACAGCTCCTTGGTGCGGGCGGCCGCCAGGTTGGCCAGCAGGGCGGCGGCGGACTTGGACAGCTCGGAGGGCTTGGCCACGCTGCCGTCCTTGCGCGGCGCGGACGGGGTGGTCCAAAAGGCGCGCACCCAGGCCACGTCGTTCTCCCCGGCCCCCTTGCCGACGGCGGGACGGAAGATGCGCACCTGGCGTAGGTCCTCCGGGGTGAGGTGGAAGATCCCCGCCTCGCTGGTCAGGGGCGCAGCCTGCACCGGTGCCAGGCGGTCGAGCAGGGCGTGGGCGGCGGCGGTGCGCTCGGCCACGTCCCAGTCCGCCGGGTCCACGCCCTCTGGCGCGCGCAGATAGTGGGCCTCGCGGTCGATCCAGAGCGCACCCCCGCGCAGCAGCGCGTCTACGGCGTCCTGCCGGTTGGCGTCCGGGTTGGTCAGGGCCCGCGCCCCCTCCTCCCCCAGGCCCTCCACGTCCAGGGCGCCGCGCGAGGCCAGGTGCTCCACCCGCCCGCGCAGCTGCGCCGGGCACAGGGCCACGTTGGGGCAGCGCAGGTCCTTCTCCCCCTCATTCGTGGGCGCCAGCACCGCCCCGCAGGCCGGGCAATTGGTGGGCATCACGAAGACGACCTCGTGGCCCGTGCGCGCCCGCTCCACCGGGCCCAGGATCTCCGGGATCACGTCCCCGGCCTTGCGCAGCACCACCGTGTCACCGATGCGCACGTCCTTGCGGGTCACCTCGAAACCGTTGTGCAGCGTGGCGCGGGCAACCATCGAACCGTCCACCAGCACCGGCTCCATCACCCCGTAGGGGGTCACCCGCCCCGTGCGCCCCACGTCCACGGCGATGTCCAGCAGCCGCGTGTGCACCTCCTGGGGCGGGTACTTGTAGGCCACCGCCCAGCGCGGGGTGCGCGAGGTCAAGCCCAGCTCCTCCTGCTCGGCCAGGCCGTCCACCTTCAACACCACCCCGTCGATCAGGAAGGGCAGGCGGGCGCGCTCCTCCCCCAGCTCCCTGATGTAGTCCAGGGCACCCGCGCTGCCGCTCACCACCCGCGTGCCCGGGATGGTGGGCAGCCCCCAGGCCGCCAGGAGCGCATACCAACCGCTCTGCGTTGGGGGCGGCGCGAAGGCAGCGTCGTCCCCTGCCGTCTCCAGGCGCAGGGCGCCCACCCCGTGGGCCAGGAATCGCAGTGGCCGCTTGGCGGTCTGCGCCGCGTCCTTCTGGCGCAGCGAACCGGCCGCCGCGTTGCGCGGGTTCATGAAGGTCTTTTCCCCGGCTGCGGCGCGCGCGGCGTTGAACTGCTCGAACTCCGCCACGGGGATGTAGACCTCGCCGCGCACCTCCACGTGCGCCGGGTGCGGACCGTCCGCCAGTGAGGCCGGCAGGTTGGCGATGGTGCGAGCCTGGGCCGTGACGTCCTCCCCCACGCGGCCATCCCCACGCGTGGCGGCCTGCACCAGCACGCCGTTTTCGTAGGTGATGGAGACGGCCAGGCCGTCGATCTTGGGCTCCGCAGTCAGCGTGGTGGCGCCGACGCGCTCGCCCCAGGCGGCGACCTCGTCGAAGTCGAACACGTCCTCCAGCGAGAGCATCCTCTCCCCGTGCACCACCGGGGCGAAGGCCGACGCTCCGCCCGCCTCCCCCACCCCGCCGCCGCTCTCAGTGGCGGCCACCTCGCCGCGGTCGGCAAGCGGCTCCTCCACGGTCTGCGTGGGCGAGTCCGGGCTTATCAGCTGCGGGAAGCGCGCCTCCAGGTCACGCAGCTCGCGCACGGCGGCGTCGTACTGGGCGTCGGAGTAGAGCGGCTCGGCCGCGTCCCCCTCGGGCCGGTAGTAGACCCCGCGCGCCTGCGCGATCATCTGGCGCAGCTCGCCCGCCCGCTTCTCGGCGTCAACCAGGTGGTCCACTTCCCCTGCCTCTCCACTCAACCTATCGGCGAGGGCGGCACCAAGGGGCCCCTCGCCTGCGGCCCCGATGCGATTAGCGCTGAGCGCCAACCGCGAGCCTCCCCAATCATCGCGCACCCGGCCCTGCCGCGCCGACCCCAGGGACACGCTGGGGTGAACACCCGCCGGGGGCGGGGCGCGCCGGGGTCGGGGCGCCGCCGGGTCAGGCCGTGGTCTGACAAAACGAGCCAGCAACTGCACCCCAGGGTGCATGTCCCGGCGCCACGGCCCCCTTTAGGCTGAGCCCGTGCACAAGCCGGCCGCTCCCTCCCGCCCCTCGCTGCTCCCACTGGAATCGCGCGATGGGGCAATAGCCGTCGCGGCGCTGACCGCCACCGCCCTGGCGTTGCTCGCTTACGAGCAGAAGCTGCTGGTCTCCGTCCCCTGGGAGATGCCCATCGACCTACCGATGGTGGTGCTCTCCTTGCTGGCGGCGTTCTCTTGCGCGCTCGTGCGCAAGCTGCCCGCCGTGCCGCTGACTGCCGTGCTGGGGGTGACCGCGCTGGGGCTGGTATCCACAAACTGGTTCGTGCCGGCGGCCGTGCTGCTGCCCCTGGTGCTCTACCAGGCGGCCTACCGTTTAGGGACCGCGCTGGCCCTGACCGGATTCGTCCTTAGCGGGGCTCTGGCCGCTGCGGCCACCCTGCTGTTGGCTTACGGGACGTCTGACGCTTCTGCCCTTTTCTTCGCCCTTTACAACGCCCTGATCCTGACCACTGCGGTGCTGCTCGGCATGCGGCGACGCGTCGGGACCGCAGCGGCCCAGCGGGCCAGGCAGGAGCAGCTCCTGGTGCAGGAGGCCGCCGGGCAGGCCGCGCTCGCCGCCAGTGCCACCGAGCGCACCCGCATCGCCCGGGAGATGCACGACATCGTGGCCCACTCCCTTTCCGTGGTGATCGCCCAGGCGGACGGGGGACGTTACGCCGCCGCCACCAACCCGCAGGCCGCAGAGCGCGCGCTGACCACCATCGCGGAGATCTCCCGTGCCGCGCTAAAGGACATGCGGGCGATCCTGGGAGTGCTGCGCGGCCCGGACGAGGACGCCCTGCAGCGCCTGCCCCAGCCCATGGAAGACGACTTGGACAGCCTGGTGGCCACCGTGGTGGACGCGGGCCTGCCCACCTCCATCGTGCGCGTGGGAACCTCCCAGGTGCTCGCCCCCGGGCTGGGCCTGACCGTGCACCGCCTAGTCCAGGAGGCGCTGACTAACTCGTTGAAGTACGCCGGCCCGGCGGCCAGTGCCACCGTGGTGGTCAACTGGACCGACTCCGCCCTGGAGGTGACTGTGGACGACGACGGCCGCGGCGCCGGTGTGGAGAACGACGGCAAGGGGCACGGCCTGGTGGGCATGCGCGAGCGCGTGGCGGCCTTTGGTGGTTCGCTGCACGCGGGGGCCAAGCCCGGCGGCGGTTTTCGCGTGCGCGCCCACATCCCCCTGTCCCACGCCGCGCTGACTTCCGGCCAGGGAGCGGACGGTGCAGGGACGACGCTGCCGCCCCGGCCCGTCCCCACGGGAACGCCCCCCGCAGGGGCCGCCACGGCCAAAACCCCGGCTGCGGCAGAAGCACCGGCTGCGGCAGACGTACCGGCGGGCGGGACCGAAGGGGCGGGGAAGACCCCCGACCCGCTCGGTAGCATTGCCCAAGACCGAGCCGACCAGCCGGCCCCAAGGGAGGACTAGCAGTGGAACCCATCCGGGTAGCGATCGTGGACGACCAGCAGCTGGTGCGGGCGGGATTCTCGCTGGTGATCTCCTCCCAGCCGGACATGGAGGTGGTGATCGAGGCGGGCAACGGCGCCTCCGCAGTGCGGCTCCTCAAGGACCACCCCGTTGACGTGGTCCTCATGGACGTGCGCATGCCGGAGATGGACGGCCTGGAGGCCACCCAGCTCATCACCGAGCGCGGCGACAGCCCGCGCATCATCATCCTGACCACCTTTGACCTGGACGAGTACGTGCTGGCGGCCGTGCGTGCCGGGGCCTCCGGTTTTCTCCTTAAGGACGCCCCGCCGGAGGACATGCTGGAGGCGATCCGCACCGTCCACGCCGGCGATGCAGTGATCGCGCCGTCCTCCACCCGCCGCCTGCTGGCTCACGTGGCCAACCACCTGCCCACGCCCCAAGAGCCCTCCCCGCTGCTGGACAGCCTGACGGACCGCGAGCGCGAGGTGCTGGTGCTGATGGCCCGAGGCAAGTCCAACTCCGAGATCGCCGCTGACCTGTTCGTCGCCGAGGCGACGGTGAAGACCCACGTGGGGCGGGTGCTGGCCAAGCTGGGGGCCCGCGACCGGGTGCAGGCAGTGGTCGCGGCCTACGAGCTGGGCCTGGTGCACCCTGGGGCGTAACTGCGCGACGCGGGCGTCCCACCCTGGTCGGATGGGGCGGCGGCCCCGCAAGAGTTAGCGTCTTGTCAGGAGGTGCAAGCATGCGATCGGCTGTTTCTGGCAAGGGGTTGACCAAGCAATTCAACTCTGCGGTCCCCGTGCACGCCCTGCGCGGGGTGGACGTGGAGATCCCGGCCGGCAAGTTCACCTGCATCATGGGCCCCTCGGGCTCCGGCAAGTCCACCCTGCTGCAGATCCTGGCCGGGATCGCGCAGCCCACCTCCGGCGAGGTGGAGCTGGGCGGGCAGCGCCTCACCGACATGGACGACGACGCCCTGGCCATGGCCCGCCGCCGGGTCGGGTTCGTGTTTCAGCAGTTCAACCTGCTGCCCAACCTGACCGCGCGGCAAAACATTCTCCTGCCCTGCGACCTGGCGGGCACCGCCCCCACCGAGGCCTGGTGGGAGCGGGTGGTGGCGACGCTCAACCTGGCCGAGCGGCTGGAGCACCTGCCAGAGCAGCTGGCGGGCGGCCAGGCGCAGCGCGTTGCTATCGCCCGTGCCATCGTCAACCAGCCCGAGGTGGTGTTTGCCGACGAGCCCACCGGCGCCCTGGACCAGCGTTCCTCCAGCGAGGTGCTGGCGCTGTTGCGCACGCTGGTGCGTGAGTTGGGGCAGACCGTGGTGATGGTGACGCACGACCCGGCCGCCGCCGCCTACGCCGACGAGGTGCTGCTGCTGGCCGACGGTCTCCTGGTGGGCCGCATAGTCAACCCGACCACCACCTCAGTGCTGGCCGGCCTGGAGGCCCTTGGGCAGGGGGCCTACAACTAATGGGCCCCTCCCCGCTGCGCAGGCAGCTCTCCTCGCTCTGGGGGGCGGCGCTGGCGGTCGCGCTGGCAACCACCTTCCTGTCCACCCTGTTACTCGGCATGGGCCAGGTGGGGCGCAGCCTGAACAACGTGATGACGGCGGGCCTGGGCGAGGCCGCCGTGGTGGTGGAGCCCGCCCACCCAATCCCCGACCTTTCGGTCATCACCACCCAACCGGGCGTGAGCGCCGCCCACCGGGTCCACACCATCTGGTGTGCGCTGAGCAAGCCGGGCGAGCAGCCCCCCGCCCAGGTGCGGCAGGACGAGCTGGTTGAGACGCTCGCCTCCGTGGAGTTGCAGGCCAACGCCCCGGTCCCGGAGCTGGAGACCGTTGCCATCCAGCACGGGCACAGCCCCCTGCCGGGCGAGATCGGTTTAACCGCCGTGACGGCCGCAGAGCTGGACCTGGAGCTGGGTGAGCCGGTGAGCCTGCACTTGCAGGACCTCTCGGGCCAGACCCGCTACCTGAACCTGACCTACCGGACCACGCTGGCCCCGCCGTCCTCGTTCGCCACCAACCAGATCCCCGCGCTGGTAAACCCACAGGACTTTGCCCACATCGAACAGTTCACCAGCGAGGACGTCTCCATCTCCCAGTGGGCCACGATCCTCGTCGCCGTCTCCGGCTCCCACCCCGAGAACGTGGCCCAGGGACTGCGCGAACGCCTCGGGGCGGACACGGTGGTCTACACCGCCCAGTCCTGGGCGGAGAACCGGCTGCTGGCCTACACCGGCACGGACAGATTCACCGACGCCCTCACCCTCAGCTTCGCCGCCCTCGGCGTCGCCGTGGCCGGGCTGGTGGTGGCCACCACCTTCCACGTGCTGATCACCCGCCGCACCTGGGAGCTGGCCATCCAGCGTTGCATGGGGGCCACCCGCAGGCAGCTGCGCAACCAGGTGCTGCGCCAAGCCCTCCTGCTGGGCGGCACCGCCAGCGCGATCGGCGTCACCGCTGGCCACCTGATTGGGCAGCTGGCGGCCATGGTGGCCCAGGGCCACGAGCGGATCAGGCTATCGGCCCCCGGCCTGCTGGTCACCCCCACCTCCGTGCTGGTTCCCCTCCTGGCTGGAATCGCCATCACCGTGGGGGCCGCACTGCCCGCCGCGCGGCGGGCCTCCCGCACCTCGCCGCTGGCCGCGATGCGCACACAGTCCCAGGAAACGTCGTCCAGCAAGACCCTGCTCTTTGGCGGCGCCCTGGTGGCAGCCGGGGTGAGCATGCTGCTCATCGTTGCGCAGGCGGCAAACAGCTACCTGAACCTGGGCAGCGAGGGATTCGTGACGCTCTCCCTGATGGGAATCGGCGGGGCGGTCCCCCTCATGGCGGGCCTGATCATCGCCTCCCACCCCGCACTCGTGTGGGCGATCCGGGCGGCCAAGCCCCTACTGGAGCACGCCGGGGGGAGCAGACTGCGGGCCAGCACGCGGATCGCGCTACTCAGCATCACCCGCTCCTCTGCCCGCGCGGGCACCACCATCGGAGCAGTCGTGGTGGGCGTGTCCCTGGCGGTGATCGTGGCCACCGGCGCGCGCACCGCCCACAGCTCCCTCACCTACCTATTCACTGCTTCCAACCCGTTCGACATCGAGGCCTACCACGTTGACGCGGTGGACGACGCCGACCTCGCCGCCATAGCCAACCTGCCCGGCGTGGAGGCCGTGGCGGCCACCCACGAAGCACCAATCGCGCTCCGCCTCACGCACGGCGAGCAGGTGGGATACGGGACGCTGAGCGTCGGGCGGTCCGAGCAGATCGCCCAGGTGTCCTCCGACGCCTACCTGGACCTCCCCCTGCCCGGGGAATTGCTGCTCTCCGTCGACCACGCCGAGACCCTGGGCCTCAGCGACGGCGAGGCCATCATGGTGGCCCCACTGGCCGCGCCGCCAGGCGAGCCGAAGATCGTCGACGGGGTGCTTGTCTCCCCCGCCGACCTCTACTTCCCGGTCAGCGGGCCCTCCTTCTACCTCACCGCCCTCGAGTACGTTGCCGACCAGCTCGGTCCCGGCGACGGGGGACACGCCGGCGCTGGCCAGTCCGACGGTGACCAGTACGGCGGTGGCCAATACGGCGCTGGCCAGTCCGACGCGACGGCCCCCCTCCTGGAGGAATCTGTCCTTGAGGCGGGGGCTGAGGCAGGGCTCGAGGTAGGAGTCGAGGCGGGGACCGAGGCAGGGCTCGAGGTGCTGGCCGCCGAAGCCGCAGCGAGCGAGGCACAGCTGGCGAGCTTGAACCGGGAGATCGCGGCAATGCTCCAGGCAACGCGAGCCCACATCCTGTCCCTCGACTGGGGCCGCGCCCCGACGCTGGTGGTGCGCACGGTCTACTACACGCCCGTGATCAACGTGGACGTGGATAGCCTGCACACGCAGGAGCGATTCAGCCTCGACGCTGCGCCCGTGCCGGCCACGCTGGGGGCGGGCGAATCCACCTCGCTGCCCACCCTGACCAACCAGCGCACCCCGCTGCAAAACAGCCGGATCCTGGTTCAGGTTGACCAGGACCGTGCCCAGGACCTGCTGCCGCAGGTGGGCCCCAAGATCGCCGAACGCACCAACGGCCAGATGCCCCAGATCGAGGGACCGGTGGCCAAGATGCAGGCCTACCACATACTTATCGACCGGGTGCTGACCCTGCTGGTGGGGCTGCTGTCCATCGCCGTCGTCATCGCCTTCGTGGGCGTTACCAACGCCCTGATGTTGTCCGTGGTGGAGAGGCGAGACGAGCTCGCCACCCTGCGCGCCCTTGGCATGAGCCGGCGCCAGGTCCGCCTCATGCTCGCCATCGAGGGCCTGGTTCTGGCCGGGGTGGGCGTGAGCGTGGGCGTCCTGGGCGGGATCCCGCTTGGCCTACTGGGGAGCTACACCGTGCTGTCGCGCACGCGGGTCTTTGTGCCCGACGTTCCCTGGGACATGGTTGGAATAACGATGGCCGCAGCGCTGGCGGCCGGGGTATGCGCCGCCGTGCTGGCGGCCTCCCTCCCATTCGGCAAGCAGGCCAGGCAAAGCAGCTAGGTAGGGCTGCGGCGGCCCGGCGGCGGCAAAACTGGGGCAAAGCGGCGCCGCAAGGCGGCGGCCCTGTGGTGACTCTACGGCGGCCCGGCGGCGGCCCTCCCTGTGGAAATCGCTAGTCGCGTCCCGGCACCGCCCCGGTTTTGCCCGAGGAGAGCGCCCACCAACACTGAAGGGGTGTGGGCGATAGACGTGATTGAGGGCGCGGACCTGGGGGCCAGGTTCCTGCTGCCTACCGGCACCAGTCGGCTCGGCAGGGGCCCGGACGCCCTCAGCGATCCCCGGGTGTCCAGGTTCCACCTGGAGGTCCGCGCGGGTCGGGGCGGGGTGACCTGGCGCTACGCGCCCGGGGTCCGGCCCGCCGCCACCGGGGTGGCCGGTCGGACGGGGCGCGCGGGCTGGCGGCACTGGCGCCCCGGCGAGGTGGTCAGGCTGGGGCAGACCGCCCTGGCGCTGCGGCCGCTCACCGTCGGCAGCACGGTCCCAGACGCAGCGGGCGGGCACGGCGGGGCGGAGGGCGGAACGTCGGACAAAACAGGGCAAATCGGGCAGCCGGGCGGGCACGACGGGCCGAGCTTGTCCGGCCTGACCACCTCGCCGCTGAGCGCTCCCTTGCCTGCGGTGGGCGCGGGGAGCAGGGCGGGCACAAGCGTGCCGGGCGCGGCGGATACAGTCGGGGCTGCAGGCTGGTCCCTGGACGACGAGCGCGAGCACGCCCTAGGCGGAGGCGGCGGGCAGGACTCGGGACTGAGCGGCTACGGACGGTATGCCGGTGGTGGCGCGCGGGGCAAGGCGGGTCTCGGCACCTGGGTGGCGCGGCTGGCGATGCCGGTGGTGTTCATGCTCGCCTGGCCGCTCCTGCGCACCGGCGGGTGGCGGCGGGCCGCGCTGGTGATCGGCGCGGCCGTGGTGGCGTGGGCGCTCCTGCGCTGGGTGGGAGCGCCACTTTGGCGCAGGCTCTCCGCGCGGGTGCGCGAGTACCGCACCCGCCGCCTAGTGAGATCGGACCCGGCCCGGCTGCTCTACTCCGTCCTGCCGCGCCTGGCCGCCCAGTTCCCCGCCCCTGCGGCGGGTAGCGCGAGGACGGTACCCGGGGTGGCCCGGCAGCTCAGCCTGAGCCTGGACGCCACCGGATTCGCGGCGGGAGGTGCGGGGAGCGTCGGGCGGATCGCGCGGCCGGCAGGCGCCCGACCGGGAGGCGTTCGGCCGGGAGGTGCACGGGTGGGAGGTGCACGGGTGGGGAGAGCCTGGGCGCGGGTGGGCGAGGGCACGGGCGATGGGCACCGTGGGGGAGGACGGCTTTGCCCTAGCTCTCTGGCTCTCTGTCCAGGCCCTGTGCCTGGGGTGGCGGGTGGAGTGGGTCAGTGCCAGGCACTCCCCCGCTGCCGGGGGAAGCACCGCCGTCACCGAGACGCAGGCCGGCACCGTCCCAGCGCCCGGCACCGTCCCAGCTCCCGGCACCGTCCCAGCGCCCGGCGTAGGGGGCCCGGCGGGCGATTCGTCCCGGCCCGCCCGGCTTTACCTGGCCTGGGCGCCCACCGAGGCCCAGCTTCCCCACTGCAGACTGCTCGCCCCCGCAGGCCCGCTGCCCGGCGCCAACTGGCGTTCCAGCGCCCAGCGCTTCTGGGCGGCGCGAGTGCTGTTGCCCTGGCCCGGCCGGGCTGAGTCCGGCTGGGCCAGCACCCAACGTGCTCTCACCGGCCGCGACCGCGCTCAACCGGGCCCGGCCGGGCCGGGGCAGGGCGAGCTGGTCCCGCCGGCGGGTACCCAGCCGCAGCCGCTCCCGGCATGGGGAACGGCACCAGACCCGTTCTCCCTGTGCCCGCTGGGCCGCGCGGAGCTCACCTTCGCCCGCTCCCACCCGAGCCTGCGCGCCCCCATCGGGGTGGGCCAGGGCGGTCCCGTCTACCTGGACCTGGAGCGGGACGGCCCGCACGCCCTGGTGGCCGGCCGGACGGGGTCGGGCAAGTCGGAGCTGCTGACCTTCTTCCTCACCGGCCTGGCCCTGCGCAATTCGCCGGCCGATCTCAACCTGCTCCTGTTCGACTACAAGGGCGGCGCCACCTTCAACCCGCTGCGCGTCCTGCCCCACACTGTCGCGGTCCTGACGGATCTGGACGGCGCGGCGGGCGAGCGCGCCTTGCAGGCTTTGCAGGTGGAGCTGGCCCGCCGGGAGCGGCTGCTCACAGAGTTCGGGCGGCGGGAGGTGGGCCAGCTGCCGCCCGGCCAGCGCCCGGCGGCGCTGGTGGTGGCGGTGGACGAATTCCGGGTGCTGCGAGACTCCCACCCGCACCTCCTGGCCACGCTACTGCGCCTGGCGGCGCAGGGCAGGTCGTTGGGGATGCACCTGGTGCTGGCCACGCAGCGGCCTGCGGGAGCGATCAGCCCGGAGATCGCGGCGAACACGTCGGTGCGGATCTGCCTGCGGGTATCCACAGAGGTGGACTCGCGCGACGTGCTTGGCCACGCCGGCGCCTGCCTGCTGCCCTCCCCCGGCGGCGCGTTGGTGCAAACGGACGCGGAGGTGGAGATTCGCACTCCCGCGCTTGGGACTGGACGGCAGTCGTGGCGCGAGCAATCCGCCCGGGCGTGCGCCGAGCTGGGTGGGAGTCCCGCGCGGCCGCTGTGGGCCCCGCCCCTTCCCGCCGCTATCCCAGTGGAGCGCGTGGCGACCGCGGCCTGTCCCTACCCGGCCCTAGTGGTGGACGACGTTGCCGCCCAGGCCTGGACCCCGATTGCCGCCCCCGTGCGAAGCGTCCTGGTGGCGGGAGGGTCCGGGAGCGGCAAGTCGATCGCGTGCGCGCAGCTCGCCGCGAGCGCTTGGGCGGCAGGCGGGCGGGTGTGCGTGCTGGCGCACCCGGGCAATCCGGCGTGGGAGCCGTGGTGGGATTTGCCTGGTTTCGCGGCCGTGGATGGTCGCGACTCCCGACACATCGAACGCGTGCTGGCGTGGTGGGGGTCCCTGGCTCCCGGCGCGTTGGAGGGCGCCGTTTTGGTGATCGACGACGCCGATCAGCTGGACGCCCCGGGCTCGGGCGTGGTCGATTCGCTGGTGCGTAGCTTCCACTCGCTGGGCGGCGCGTGCATCCTGGCCTGCTCGCAAACTCGGGGCCTGGCCCGCCTGGCCCCTGGGCGGCTCCTGCTGGCCGGGGCTCCCGCAGAGCTCATGCCCCGGGCCGCCCAGGGCGGCCCGGGGCCCGCCACCCCCGGCGCTGCGCCTCCGCCGGCTCCGAGTGCCCCGGGGCGGGGCTTGTGGCTGGCGGAGGCGTGGGTGGCTTGCCAGGTCACGCTGCCCTCTGGGGCTGCCGCCGTTATCGCGCGTGGCCTGGCAGCCGAGAGGGAGGCCGCGCGCGAACGGATAGCGCAGCCGGTTCGTCCGGGGGCGCCTGGCGCGACAGCGGCGGCGGTCCAGCGCGATCAGGTGGCGATGTCGGTCGATCTGGGGGCGCCGGGTGTACTCCATCAACGGGCTGCGGCATGGACGGCCCAAAACCCCGCGCTGCCGGGCCCCTGCAGGCTGGCGCAGCTCCCACCGCCCGCGCCACCTGTGCCGCCCGTGGGGGCCGCGCCGGGCGCGGCACGTGCCCTGTCCGGCGTGGCCGGTGCTCCCACACCAACCACCCTCCCGACGCCCGCCGACCAGGGCGGCTGGCGTGGTCCGGGCAGCACGGGCGGACCGAGTGGGACGGGCGGGCCGCGAGGGCCTGGCGGACCGGGCGGTCAACTGGACTGGCTGGGGGTGGGCATGAGCCCGGCCGGGCCCGTCTGGGTGCCCAGCAACGTGGCGGTGATCGGTGCTCCCGGCGTGCTGCGGGATCAGGTGGAGGCCGGGCTGCGCATGCAGCTGCGGCCCGCCACGAGCCCGGCAGCCGGCGAGCCGGCGGGTGGGGAGGCGGACTGCCCGGTGGTGGCGGCTTCCCCGGAGGAGGCGCTGGGGGCGCTGCGTGGCCCGCTGGCTGAGGCAAAGGCGCGCGGCGCACTGGTGTTCGTGGGCCAGCTCAGCCGCGCGGCGCGGGCGCTGGCACCGGTGGATTTGGGGCAGTCCTCGCTCCACCCGGACGGGGCGATCGTCGTCTACCGCTCCGTGCAGGAGGTGCGGCTATGCCAGGAACTCAGCGGTGTCGGGGTGGAGCATCGCCCCCAGCACGCCCAGGGCTAGCGCACTGAGCGCGATCGTCAGTGCGCTGAGCGGGTATGAGGACATGAGGGTGATCGGGATGACCAGGCTGGAGACGATCAGCAACGGGCGGGCGTGACTGGCCTGCTTGGGCAAGCCAGTCACGCCGAAGGCGATCCCCACCGCCAGGAGCAGCCAGAGCGCCGCTGCCAGCATCCCGTCCGTCTGCCCGCTCAGCAGCAAGATCACCGCCAGGCCCGTGACCCAAAAGACCTCTGTGCAGGCCAGGGACCAGCCGGTGAGGGTAGCGCGCGGCATCGCCGCCAACCGGCCACGAAAGGAGGTGGGGTTTTCAGTCACAAGGAGCAATCCTATGGGCCACGCCGGCCTTGTGACCATCACCACCGCTAGTTGTGTTGTGAAGTAGTCGGTCAACTCTTGTCCCTCTCCTAGCAACATGTGAAGCTATGGGACGTTGATTTCTGGGGGAAGTTACAAGCCCTGGATTTAGTTAAAGGAGCCGCAATGGACTGGCGTAGTAGCGCCGCCTGCCTAGATCTGGACCCCGAGCTGTTCTTCCCGGTGGGGAATACCGGTTCGGCGATCGCCCAGATCGAGGCTGCGAAGTCCGTGTGCGCCCAGTGCAAGGTGCAGAGCACCTGCCTCGACTGGGCGCTGAGCAACGGCCAGGACTTCGGTGTCTGGGGCGGCAAGAGTGAGGACGAGCGTCGCTCTATCAAGCGACGCGCAGCGCGAGCCCGCAGGGCCAGCTGACCCGTCTGCAACACAAGGGGGTGGGGTGCGCTTTTGCGCACCCCACCCCCTTTGCGTGCTCCCTGCCGCTAGCCCCGCCCCAAGACCCCGGTCACCTGCACCATCATCCGCCCGCGCTCGGGGCTAATGCGCTCGGCCCGAGTCAACGCGACCGCTTGGCGTCGATGCGACCGACCGGCGTCGACGCAGTCTGCCCTGGCCGCCACGACCGCCCGCCGCCACTCCCGGCCGGCATTGCGCAAACGGTTGTAGGGTTTCCCGACCTTTTGAGCTCTTGGTGCAGCTGTTGAGCTTTTGGTGCACCGATTGAGGGGTTACCCGGCCGGGTAAGCCTACGACTGGTTCACTAAGCCCACGAGAGGTGCACCAACCCTACGAGAGGTGCGCTAAGCCCTCGATCGCTTGCGCACACCCGCACCAACCGCGAGCACCAGCGCCTCCTAACGCGACCGCAATGCCCATCCCCGGCCCCCAAGCTCGCAAATGCTGCAACGGGGTACATCCGACCGACCGGTGCCACGCCCCCAAGCGGTCGCATGTACCCCGACCGCACGCTTGTGAGCTCGGGGGCAACCCGCAGCGGCCACCACGGGGATCGGCACGGATTCCCGACGGTGGGCGGAACGTCGGCCACCACAGGCAGCCACCACGGGGATCAGCACGGATACCCGACGGCGGGCGGAACGTCGGCCACCACGGGTGAAAGGGCCGGGCGGCCTCTACCGGCCAAGCCGGGCGGCCTCTACCGGCCAGGCCGGGCGGCCTCTACCGGCCAAGCCGGGCGGCCGACACGGCACTACACCGCCACCTCGGCGCTCCCCCGCGCGCGCAGAACGGCGCCCCGCCTTTACTCGTAGCGCTCCCGCTTCACGTTGGCGCCGCGGGCGTGGGCCCGGATGGTCACGTCGGTCCCTCCACCGGGGCGGGCCCCCCAGTCGATGGTTCCGCGCAGTTCCCCGCGCACCAGGGTCTTCACGATCCGGGTCCCCAGGCCGCTGAGGGCGGCACCGTCCGCGATCCCTACCCCGTTGTCGAGCACGTGGATCACCAGGTCGTCGCCGCTGCGCTCGCTGGTGACCAGGATTTCCCCGTCCACCTCGCCAAAGCCGTGCTCCACGGAGTTGGACACGAGTTCTGAGAGCACTACGGCCAGGGTGGATGCCACGTCGGAGTCCACCTCGCCGAACGTGCCTTCCACCGTGGCGCGCACGTAGTTGTGGCTGGAGGCGACGGCGCTGGCCATGCGCACCACCTTGCCGGCCACCTCGTCGAAGTTGAGGGAGGAGTCGGCGCTCTGGGACAGGGCCTCGTGGACCATGGCGATCATGGAGACTCGCCGCTCGGCCTCCTCCAGGGCCTCCTTGACCTCCGGGAACTGGGAGCGGCGCGCCTGCAGGCGCAGCAGCGCGGAGACCGTCTGGAGGTTGTTCTTCACGCGGTGGTGGATCTCCCGGATGGTGGCGTCCTTGGTCATCAATTCCAGTTCGCGGTAGCGAATCTCGGTGATGTCGCGCACCAGGATGATCGCGCCCAGGCGCTCCTTGTTACGGGAGAGCGGGATGGCCCGCATGGCCAGGTGGGTGCCGTGCACCTCGACCTCGGTGCGCCAGGAGGCGCGTCCCATCAGTACCACCGCCAGGGTCTCCTCGACGGTGGTGTGCTCCTCGAGCGCCTCGGTGACCTTCTCTGCCAGGGTCTCCCCTACCAGGTTGCCGGGCAGGCCTAGGCGGGTGAAGGCGGAGATCGCGTTGGGGCTGGCGTGCAGCACCACGCCGTCGGCGTCGATGTGGACGGCGCCGTCGGGCACGCGAGGGCCGCCGCGCTTGGAGCCGGGGCTGTCCTCCGCAGGGAAGGTGCCGGCCGCAACCATGTTGCACAGGATCTCGGCGGCGGCCATCTGCCAGCGCTGCAGGGGGGACATGGCGTTGGCGGCCCCGGAGGCGGACTGGAGGGCCAGGACGGCGATGGTGCGCCCGTTGTGCACCACCGGGATCAGTCGCTCGGAGATGGCGTAGGTGCCCGCCCACCGCGTGTCCAGGGGGGTGACGATCGCGCCGGTCTCCATCGCCTCTAGCAGTGCACCGGCCCGCGTGCCGGGCAGGTGGCGGCCGATCACGTCGTCGATGTGCACGGTGGCGCCGGTGGCCGGGCGGCAGTGCGCGGCGGCCACGAAGCGCCCGGCCTGCACCGGCA
Organism: Buchananella sp. 103232; assembly: GCF_058725725.1. Lineage (NCBI taxonomy): Bacteria > Bacillati > Actinomycetota > Actinomycetes > Actinomycetales > Actinomycetaceae > Buchananella > Buchananella sp. 103232. The sequence continues at coordinate 63,331 of NZ_JBZXJM010000021.1, forward strand.
CCCACATGAGCAGGTCTGCGCTGGAGAGGTCGGCGATCACCTGCCAGTCTGAGACGAGTTTGTGCAGCCAGACGGCGTCCTCGCTGGTCAGTTGTTCACCGATCGCGGGGCCAAGGATGTCATTGAGGTGGGGCACGCGATTAGCCTAGCTGTCAGGTTCTCACCCCGGAGGTGCCCCATGGCCCAGTTCACCCACGTCGATTCCTTTGCCGCCCCGGCCGCCCGGGTAGGCGCGCTGCTGTCCTCGCAGGAGCTGTGGCGGGCCCGCCAGGATGCCCTGGCCAGGTGGGCAACCGGGCTGAGGCCGAGTGAGCTGGGGGCGCTGCCGGACTTGATGCGGCAGCTGGAGGGCACCAGCGTGCTCGCCTACCCGAACGGCGCCAGCCGGCTGGAGTTCACCATGACGGTTCACCCGCAGGCGTTGGGGGATGCGGCCTCAATGGTGAAGGCGTTCCTGAGCGGCGACCTGCGGGCGCACGTCACCGAGGAGTGGGGGGCGCCGGCCCCGGACGGTTCTCGCACGGGCAGGGTGGAGGTCCGCCTGGACAACCCGCAGGTGGTGGTGAGCGCGCAGGCCTCCCTCTACCCCACTGCGGACGGCTGCCAGCGCCGGTTGAGCGGGGGCGTCACCGTGAACGTGCCGCTACTGGGCGAGATGTTGGCGGGCAAGGCGACCGAGCACGTGGGCGGTCTTTGTTTGGCCGACGCTGCCGTGGTGCGCGCCCTGCTCTAGTGCGCTTTGGCGTGGTTCACGCCCGCTACCTGGGCCGGTGTGCTCGTGCGAAGATGGGGCAATGAGCAGTAACGCATTGTGGGCAACCCGTACCGGCAACCGTTCCTACGTGGGGCGTAACGCGAACGGAGCAGAGGTGCTGATCGGCGACGAGCCGGGCATGTTCAGCCCCGGGGAGTTGTTGCGACTGGCGTTGGCGACGTGCCACACGCTGAGTGCGGACAAGCGCCTGGCTGCCGCGCTGGGGGAGGCGTTTTCCGCCCACGTGGGCGTGGACGTGGTCAAGCCGGAGGGCGAGAACCGTTACTCCCACTTTGAGATGGAGTTCCTGACTGACTTGTCCGCGTTGGACGACGCGGCCCGCGCCACCCTGATGGAGCGGGTTGAGGGCGCGATCGAGCGCAACTGCACGATCGGCCACACCCTGGCCAACGGCGCCACCTACAACTTCGCTGTAGTTGACGAGGCCAGCGCGCAATGAGCGGCACCGGCAGCGGCTTGGGGGCCTACGAGGCGCTCCTAGCTGACGTGCTTGAGCACGGCGTGGAGAAGGAGGACCGCACCGGGGTGGGGACCCGCTCCGTGTTCGCGCGCCAGCTGCGCTACGACCTGTCTGAGTCCTTCCCGCTCATCACCACCAAGCGGGTGTTTTTGCGCGGCCTGGTGGAGGAGCTGTTGTGGTTCCTGCGCGGGGAGTCGAACAACAACTCGCTGCGGGAGAAGGACGTTCACATCTGGGACGAGTGGGCCGGGCAGGACGGCGAGCTGGGCCCGATTTACGGGGTGCAGTGGCGGTCATGGCCCACGCGCGACGGCGCCACCGTGGACCAGATCGCCACGCTGTTGGAGACCTTGCGCCGCGATCCCGATTCGCGCCGCCTGCTGGTGAGTGCCTGGAACGTGGGCGAGTTGAGCAAGATGGCGTTGGCGCCGTGCCACGCCTTTTTCCAGGTTTACGTGGCCAAGGGCCGCCTGTCCCTGCAGGTCTATCAGCGCAGCGCGGACCTTTTCCTGGGGGTGCCGTTCAACATCGCTTCCTACGCGCTGCTGACGCACATGCTGGCGCAGCAGGCGGACCTGGAGGTGGGAGAGCTGGTGTGGACTGGCGGGGACTGCCACGTCTACCGCAACCACTTCGACCAGGTGCGGGAGCAGATTTCCCGCCGCCCCTTCGCCTTCCCGCAGCTGCGGCTGCACCGCGCGCAGAGCATCGATTCCTACCGGTTTGAGGACGTGGAGGTGGTGGGCTATGAGCACCACGCCCCGATCAAGGCACCGGTGGCGGTGTGAGCGTGGAGGGATTTGAGCCGATGGACGACGTTACCTCCGACCCGATTGCTGACATCGCCGGCCCTGGAGCGATCTGGGCGCAGGACGTGAACGGCGTGATCGGGGACGGCCCCAACATGGCGTGGAACGTGCCGGGCGACTTCGCCCACTTCAAGCGCACCACGTGGGGCGGGGCGCTGCTGTTGGGACGGTTGACGTTTGAGAGCCTGCCGGGCGTGTTGGCCGGCTGAAGCGGCGCACGAAAAACGTCTATGGGTCCCAAGAGACTCGTTGTC
>NZ_JBZXJM010000022.1:0-73888 GCF_058725725.1 Buchananella sp. 103232
CAACGAGTCTCTTGGGACCCATAGACGTTTTTCGTGCGCCGCTTCAGCGGGCTGCGCAGCCGGGCCGGGCCGCGAAGCGCCCGCAGCGGGGGACGCGCCCTGGCCAAAAGTAGCCGGCGCGTGACCGCGCCCCTCAACCCCGGCGGCGGCGCGACCGGCGTGGTCGCCGCGCCCGGGGGCGATGCCCTGCAGCTCGCCCAGCGCCAGCAGCACGCGGGCGCACAGTAGTTCCACGTGCAGGCGCGGACTGGTGGCCCCCACCATGGAGGTCAGGGCTTCGTTGGTTAGGTCGGCGGCGGCGGACAGGGCGGGCGCGCCCAGCGCCTTGGCCTGGTCCCTCATGCGGGCAAAGACGTCTGCTGGCAGGCCGGCTAGGGCGTCGCGTGCGTTCTCCCCGGTCAGGGCCACCACCAGCAGGTCACGCAGGCGCTGCAGCAGGTCCTCAACGAAGCGGCGCGGCTCCTGCCCGGCCCCGATCACGCGCTCAACCACGCGGAAAACGCCCGCGCCGTCGTCAGCGGCGAAGGCGGAGACGATCTGGTCAAGCAGGGTCTCATCGGTGTAGCCCAACAGCGCCACGGCCTGGCGGTAATCCAACTGGCCGCCCACGGTGCCGGCGATGAGCTGGTCCAGCACGGAAAGGGAGTCGCGCACGGACCCACCGCCGGCGCGGATCACTAGCGGCAGCACGCCACCCTCCACGCGCACGCCCTCCCGGGCGCACAGCTCCTCCAGGAAGCGCGTCAGTTCCTCCGGGGGCACCAGACGGAAGGGGTAGTGGTGGGTGCGCGAGCGGATCGTGCCGATCACCCGCTCCGGCTCGGTGGTGGCGAAGATGAACTTCACGTGCGGCGGCGGTTCTTCCACCAGCTTCAGCAGGGCGTTGAAGCCCTGCGGGGTGACCATGTGGGCCTCATCCAGGATGAAGATCTTGTACCGGTCCCGCACGGGGGCGAACGCGGCGCGCTCCCGCAGCTCGCGGGCGTCGTCCACGCCGTTGTGGCTGGCGGCGTCGATCTCCACCACGTCCAGGGAGCCGCCGCCGTTACGCGACAGCTCGCGACAGGAATCGCACACCCCGCACGGGGTGTCCGTGGGGCCCTGCGCGCAGTTCAGGCAGCGGGCCAGGATGCGCGCGGAGGTGGTCTTGCCGCAGCCGCGCGGGCCGGAGAACAGGTAGGCGTGCGTCACTCGGTCCGCACGCAGGGCCGCCATCAGCGGCTCAGTCACGTGGGACTGACCGATAACGTCCGCGAAGGACTCCGGGCGGTAGCGGCGATACAGAGCTGTGGTCACGCCTCTAAGGCTAGTTGCTGCCACCAACACTTGGAGAACCGGAGGGACGGATTTGTGCGCGGCAATGATTTGGGTGCGCCTGGCTTTCGCTGTTTACTGCGCCGCGCGGGCATAAAAGGATCCTCCGCGCACCCAGCAGAGCATCCTTATCCTTGCTGCCTTCCGACCCTGGGGAGGTTCGAATGGTGCCGCCACGCGGAGGACCGCCGCCATTCTAACAGGTGGTGGCCGCGCCGGCAGAGCGGGGCCGCCGGGTGGGGTAGTCTGCGGGGCTGCCCCACCTCTGGCGCGCGGCGCTTCCGTCCGGGGAGCCCGGGCCCGGCGGCGCTCCCCCGCCTTTACGCCGCCCACCCCGGTTGCTGCGGCCGCATGAGGTGCCGCCCGCCGCGCAAGCCCACCTTCCCCGTCGACGACGTTGCCGCGCCCGCCCCCCTCCTTGCCTCGCCTGCGTGTGCGGAGCGCGGGACGGGCGAAAGCCCAGCCAAAAGCGTGACGCGGCCCATGCCTACAGGATTGGCGCCAACTGGCAACTTTGCGTATCATTACTTCTCGTTGCCTGGAGGATTCGCCTAGTGGCCTATGGCGCACGCTTGGAAAGCGTGTTGGGTGCAAGCCCTCGGGGGTTCGAATCCCCCATCCTCCGCCAATTGTTTGCCCCCGGCATTTCGACGCCGGGGGCAAACTCGTTTCTGGGCGCGTGGCACTGGCCATCCACCCCATGCCGCCCCGAACCTCCTTGCGGGGTTCGGGCTAACGCAGTGCGGAACGCCTCCGGGCCCGCACAGCCTGACTGGCGAGCCAGGGATCCACATGGGGACCATCCCACGCGGTGCCCTCCACCGCCACCCGACCGGCGGCACGAACAAGCGCTTTGTCAGCGCCGCCGCATGATCGACGTCGTCGGATGGCTTCCGCCTTACTACATTTCGGGCACTGCCGGGCCGCACTCTTCAACGCTTACGCCGAGCGCTAGGCCCCTGCAAGCATTGACCAGGAAAATCTCGTACTTAGCCGGTTTACTTCGGTAGCCGCAGACGATAATCGGGCTTCAGCCTTTAGCCACTAGAAGGAATGTCCGCCCCGAGGTGTAGCCGGAAACAGTCAACACCACAGCCTCGCTCAGCTGCAGACGCCCCGCTTCGATAGACCGGCGGAGACCTAGAGCATCGGAACCGCTATTCGCACCAACCCATCAATTGCACAGCACACAAGCATGGCAAATTGCCACCGGGCGAGCAAAATGGCCGGCAAGAAAATCTACATATACCGCACACGCTTTCACCATATGCATACGCGGTATATGAAGAACAGTACACCATGCCTTATGGCTGCCACGGGTCGGTGCCAGCACCTTTGATGCCGAGAATCGTGCCGCCGAGATTCAGAGCGAGAGTCATATACTGCTGCTCAATAAGGGCATGCGGCATCTGATCCATCATTTTCTGATTCCCCACCAGGTTGCCGCCCAAGTCATAAACCGTCTCGGCGCCGGAGGTCGTAGAGACGACAACCCTGAGAGCGCCAGGACGGCGCTCACAACTAGAGCCGGGACGGCGGGCCGAGCGACCACATTTCCTGCTTTCACTCCAAGTCTCCTTTACTTGGAGCGCCGATAACATGCGCTTATGGTTATTGCAACAATAGGTTTAGGTCACGACTGTACGCCACCGACATACTCACTAGGACGCCATCCTTTGTTGTAAAGTCACGTTTGTTGCCAGGGCGTGGGTAGCTAAAGGCTTGAAGGGTAGTTCGCGCTGCGAACGCTGGGGCTAGCCTGACTAGCGACTATTTTAGGTTGTCGGGAAGATCATCATGCTTCACAATATAGTCAACCCGTACAACTGGTATTTTTACTTCTGACTGCGGATGCCCCTTCGAAACTGGCGTACCCGGGTCTTCATGTTCGTAAGCGTAATAGTTACCGTTAAAGTCTGGAATTTGCCCCGCCTCATCGCTAAGATCCACGACGGTCACCGCGCGAATTAAAGCAATATCAGGATTATCGACACGAATAGTCTTTACCCAAAATGTTGGATACTTTTCGCTTACTGGTGGTTTATACGCTTTTTCAAGGATGCCAATCGCCGCCACGTCCTCATCGGAAATACGCACCGTCCGAGTCTCTGGACGAGTTGGCTCTTCGTCGGGGTCTTGCCATATAGAGTTTGAATTAGCCCACTCAAACCCTAAGGTATTTGTATTCGGGAATGTATTAGTGACACCCATAAGCAATTGGAGAGTTGTGCTGTTAATTGCTTCAATTTTCTTAAGATCATCTCCATTATGGTAGGATTCGAGGACTTTAACAAACGGAAACAGCTCCTGCGCCCCGAGCATGGCGTTAAGCTGGTTATCATTCGCGGTTAGCGGATCGATGCCGAATAGTGGATTATTTATATTGTCTTCCGTACCGATGGGAATGAGGTCTACCTTGTTATTTATAAATGCAGGATAGGCCCGGTCGTTTGATCCCTCGAGGTACAATGCTGCGATAAACTGGGCTCGCTGCAGTAAAACGTCGTCTGAATTACTTCGGCCAATTTCTCGGATCGTTGCCTCATCTTTTGCATACCAACTCTGCAGGACGTCCACGTAGTCTGGGCGGTAGTCTGGCTTTCCGTATACCTTTGATTCCTGCGACTCTTTCGAGGATGATGACCCATCGGTTGCTAATGCTTCGCCGCTTGGCGGCAGGACTTCAGCGGTTGCGTTGGTTGTGGCGGTGCCACTTGGGCCTTGCGCCTCACTGTTTGCCGAGCACGCAGTCAATCCTGAGAGCGCCAGGATGGCGCTTACAACTGCCAGTGGCCGCCACAGGCGATAACCGGAGGGCTTAGTAACACGCACAGGAGACATGGTCGTTTCCTTTCCAAGCAGGCACGGAGCTGATTACATGCTAGCGGCCACAATTCCGCCCGGATAGGTTGGCATGCATTCAGCCGCGCATCTTGTCTTAGAACTAATACAAGCCCGCCGTTGTTGCGCAGCCTCTCAGCCTTCCCTCGCCGCAGTCGCCATCGCATCCATCCACCGGCGCACGGTCTTGGGTGAACAACCCACACGCCGCGCAACGCGCCGCTGCGACCATCCCAAGGCCATCAGACGCTTTACTTCCACCCGATCTGCCTCTCGGTCACGCACCCCGCCCGTAAGGCCATGTGCGGCCAATACGCGCTGTACTGTGGACGCTGCCAGCCCATACCGCTTAGCGAGCTGTGCATGCGACATCCCCGCCCGCCTATCGGCAAGAAACGCCCTCATCCCCTCTTCACCCAAACGCTCCTCCGCGCTCACATTCCGCTTAGGCCCCCGAGCACTGCCCGGGACGGTGCGCCGCTGGCCCAGCTTCCCACGCAGGCTAACCCAAGCCCCCAGCAAGTAGGAATATTTGGAGTAAGCCCGCAGCTCCCCCGCCAATTGTTTGCCCCCGGCGTTTCGACGCCGGGGGCAAACTCGTTTTGGGCCGCGTCGGAGCCTTCCCTTTTGGGGTTAGCGGCATGAATGTGTGTACGGGCTCGGCGTGTCGGGCCGCGCGCGCCGCAAAAGCCACGCGGGCTGCACGCCAGCGCGTACTTTGGCGTCCGCGATTCGCAGCTGCGCGCGCGACGTTCCTCCCGCCGTCGCCTGTGGGCCCGTTCTGGTGTCCGGCGCCTGCCTGTAGACCCCGGGGCGCGGGTGTGCGCAAACGATTGAGGGGTTAGGGCACCTCTAGAGGGGTTGTGTGACCGGTCGTGGGGTTAGTGCACCTTCCGAGTAGTTACCCGGCCGGGTAACCCCTCGGAAGGTGCATCAACTACTCGAGAGGTGCAGTAAAGGCCCAGTAGGTCGGTTAACCCCTCGACCGTTTGCGCAACGGTGGCCTCGGTTCGGCGGGGCTGGCCGCGCGTCTGCGGGGCCACACCCGATCCCTGGCGGGTAACCAGTGACCTGCTCTGGGCTGGCCGTGTGTCTGCGGGCCGCACGTTGTCGACCGCAACATCCAAGCTCTGGCGGGAGGGCTGGAGGCGCGTCTGCGAGCCGCGAGCCAGCGCGTACTTTGGCGCCCGCGAATCGCAGCCGCGTGCGCGACGTTCCTCTCGCCGTCGAGTGCGCCCGCTGTCAACAACGACCATGTCGGGAGCGGGTAGAGGCTCTAGGAGGGCTTGCCAGGCCGTTTTCTTCTCTTGGTCGCACCACCGCCAGGCAATGACATGCTTGCCGGTGTAAGCCACAAGGAGACACCAGCCTTGGAGATAGGTGGCCTCCAGCATGATCACCGGGTGGACTTCACCAGTTGGGACGGGCTGCGGGATCTCAATGTTCCAGCACCAGGCCGTCTGGGCCCGAAAGGAACGTCCCGTCCCGCCCGTTGAGTACTGAGGAACCGGCCCTAAGAGCCATGCCGCGAACGCCTCTGCCTGGGCGCGTCTGGTGATGTCTGGCCGGTGCTGAACGCTCGATCCGCCGCAGGTCTTGCACCGCCACCTAGTCTTGCCCGCACTCGTCTGGCCATTCCTGACCATCTTCGCTTCACATACACCACAACACGGCGAATTCCTAGTAACGCTCACCGAACACGCTCTCAAAGCATGTCCAACCAGACTCTCACCTACTCCCCCAAAGGAAAAGAGCCCCTCGCGTACACACATTCCTGCCGCTAAACCCCCTTTTGCGTAGGCGAAGCAGTTCCCCGCCGCTGACGAAGCAACGGCACGGCACCACCCGGGCGTCCCCGACCACACAAGCGAACGGTCGGGGTACATGCGACCGATTGGGGACGTGGAACCGTTCGGTCGTATCTACCCGGATCGGTCGTATCTACCCCAATCGCTCGTATTCGCGCCAAGCCTGCCTTGTTGCCCTGGCCATCAGCCTGCGCCGGTCTGCGCTGGGCAGCTCACTGATTGTGGGCGATGGGTCCCCGAAGCGGCACGTTGCACCTCCCCCTCGACTCGTGAAACGCGGGGGTTTCACGCAGATAGAGCGGTGCCCCGCCGCTAGCGAACCAGCGGCGGGGCACCGTTTCAGTGCAGTGCTACTTCAGCAGAGAACGCACGTGTCCTTCTACTCGACCATTCACCACACCGGTGCCACCAAGGATGGTGACCTCAGCGGGCTTGTGCTTGCTCAGGTACTGCACCACCGAGTTCGGCAGTGCACCCTGGCCGGTCAGCAGCAGGATGCCGTCACGGTTGGCGGCCAGCGCAGCACCCGACAGGGCGTCCGCGTAACCCTGGCCGGAGACCAGGACAACGTTCTTCGCGTCCGGAGCGTAGGCCTCAGCTAGGCGCAGAGCAGTGGCGTAACGGTCCTCGCCGCCGATTACCCGCAGGTTCTGACCAGCAATCCAACCAGCGTTCGTGAGCGCACCGGCGGAACGGTAGCCAACAGCCACTACGTCGCCATTGAAGCGCTGCAGGAAGATCTGGGTAGAACGGTCGATCTGGTCGCCGTTGGAGAGCACGATCGCGGCGTCAGCCAAGCTCGCCACCGCGCCAGCAGACAGGCCGTCCGCGTAGCTCAGGCCGTCCACCACAAAGACCCGCTTAATCGGGGCAAGGCGGTTGACCTCGCCGGTGATGAGCTGGGCCGTCTCGAAGCGGCTGGAGCCTCCCAGGCGGACCACGGTAATACCGGCCCGCTTGAGCGCCCTCTCCACCACGGCAGGAACTGAAGAGGTTCCACCCGTGATGTACACCTTCTCGATGCCTGCCTTCAGCATCGCGCTGAGAACGTCAGCCTCCAGGGCGGGAGCCGAGGTCAGCAGCACCGGGCCATTGACGGCTGCAGCCAGCGGGCCCGCAGCCAGCGCGTCCGCGTAGTTGCGACCGGAGGCCAGCACAGCGGTCTTACCGAACTTGCCCTGCTCCATCACCTTGATGGCAGTCTGAACACGGTCAGCACCGAATACGCGCTTGGTGGTCTCCACCGGCGCCGGCTTGGCGAAGGTGTGACGCCACTCGGCAGTGGCACCCTCAGCCAGCACGTAACCCTCGGTGGCCTCAGCAACCACCACGGTCTCCACGCCACGCTTGACGTTCGTGACCTCACCGGAAACAACCTGGCCATCAATCTTGTAAACCACACCAGCAACGGCAGGAATCACAATCTTGTCGCCAGCCTCACCGTCCGGGTCAACGAACTCCACCGCCTGCGGGGTGACCACAGTGGGCTGCGGGGTAGCCGCAGCGAAGGTGTGACGCCACTCGGCAGTGGCACCCTCAGCCAGCACGTAACCCTCGGTGGCCTCAGCAACCACCACGGTCTCCACGCCACGCTTGACGTTCGTCACGTCACCGGAAACAACCTGGCCATCGATCTTGTAAACAACGCCGGTCAGCGTCGGGATCACGATCTTGTCGCCGTCCTCGCCGTCCGGATCAACGAAACGTACAGGCACCGGTGCAACCACAGTCGGCTGCGGCGCCACCACTGCGAAGGTGTGGCTCCACTCGGCGGTAGCTCCGTCAGCCAAGGTGTAGCCGTCGGCTGCCTCAGCAACCACCACGGTCTCCACGCCACGCTGAACGTCGGTGATCTCACCAGTAACCACCTCGTCGTTGATCGTGTAAACCACACCCTCAACGGTCGGGATCACGATCTTGTCGCCATCAGCGGTGGCGTCGTTGTCCACGAAGGTCGGCGCCGCCGGCGTCACCGTCTGCAAGGCGGTCTCGGAGGGCAGCTCGATGCGAATCGGAGCAATGTACTCCGCGTTGATGCCGGCGCTGCCGGTGCGGCGAGCCTTCCAGCTCGTGTTGAAGACGACGTAGCCCGCCTCCAGATCCTCTGCCTTCACCGTGTACTTGGGGTAGCAGGTGTAGCCGTCTTCACCGTGGACATTGTTCCAACCACAGCGGTCAGTACCGCTGCCGGAGGCGTAGGTACCCGTGAAAGTGGTCAGACCGTCACCGGCAACCGCCTCAACGTTGTAGCGGTTAGCGCGGAGTTCCTGACCCTTAACGCGGATCGGGATAACGATCACCTCGCCCACCGTGTAGTTCTCCTTGGGCTGGAACTTAGTTGTGTCCAACGTGGCATTGAACGGACGCAGGATAACCCGCTTGCCCTCGGGGACAGTGGTGGAGAGAACCACCGTTCCCTCCCGTTCAGTGGTGGCATCCCATGAGCTTTGCGAAACGAAGTAGCCCCGTTCCATGTCCTCGGCAGTCAGCGTGTGGAACGGTGCGTTAGCGGCGTTCGAGGCGCAGGTGTATGAGGCATTCGGCTCCAAGTTCGCCCAACGACAGTTCGGAGCAGCAGGCGGGGCGAAGTTAGAAAAGTTCCCACTACGCGGGTAGGAGGTAACTCTACGCGTGGAGGAGTTCGTTACCCGGAAGGTCCAGCGCAGCTTGTCACCCACAGAGTAGGTGTTCTCGTCAGCGTCGTTGGCCTTAACCACGGAGTGCAGGCCGTTGTCCACCACGGTCAGGTGAGAAACCGCCACATCGGAGAGGCTGTATAGCGTCACCTCGGCAAGCGAGGTCCACTTGTTCAGCTGGTCACCGTAAGTTCCCTTAGAAACAACCTTCACGAAACGCACGTTCGCGCCATTGAGCGGGACGATGCGCGCAGCCTTGGAGGTGTCCCAGGTGCCTTCAGAAACCTTGGTCATTCCCTCCTGCGTCTCGCCAGCCCAGATCTCGTAGTCCTTGATCTGACCGTTCAAAGACGCGTCCTGGCGGGGCAGGATGCTCAGGTGCACGCCCTGGTGAACCGCGCCGTAGTCAATCGTGATCTGGTGGGGCAGCGGCACCGGGGAGGTCCAGGAGGTGTGCCAGGAGGTGTTGGGCCTGCCGTCCACCGCGTTTGCGGCCGCGTCAGAGGAAGAGTTCTGCTGCGAAGAGTGGGACACAACGGTCACGCCGTCCGGTGCCACCGGGACGACCGGGAACTCGCCCTCACGCAGAATCACGTTGAAGGTGACCTGCTTGGAAGAAGAGGAGCCATCTACGGTGAAGACAACCTGGCCTGTCGCCTGGCCCGCGTTTGCGTACGGGTAGGGCTTGGCAGACACGTTGACGGTGGTGGACTGGCCAGCCTCCAGGTTCGTCACCTCTGCGGTGCCAAAGGTCCAGCCGCTCAGGCCGGTGATGGTCACGCTGCCGGACGCCAGAGCGCCGGGGCCGGGGTTGGTGATGGTGACCGGAACCTGCACAGTCTGGTCACGGTGGATGTCAATCGGGGTGGTCCCCACGGACGCTGCCGCACAGGTTCCGCCCAGCCAGTCCATGTTGAAGCGAGCGAAGGTGATGTCGTTGTTCTCAGCTTCGTACAGGATGCCGATGTTGCCATCGCCCAGCACGCTCATCACCGAGTAGGCCATCGCGCCGTCCTTGAACTGCTTGGCAGCGGTCCAGGTCTGGCCGTCGTCACAGGACAGCTTGATGGTGCCGTTGACGCGGCTGGAGCGGTTGGCGCTGTTGGAGAACAGCAGCATCTTCGCCTTCGGGTCGTCCGGCTGCGCGTTCGGGAAGGGGCGGATGATGGAGGCATTGTTGCCCGGGTCCACCAGCTGCGGGTCGCGCTTGTAGGAGCCCCAGGTCTGGCCGCCGTCCTGCGAGACGGCCACGTAGCGGTCGCCGTGGCGGGTGGTCTGGCGGGAGTTGATCATGACGGAACCGTCAGAGAGTTCTACCAGCTTGTTCTCGTCGAAGTTGTCGCCCAGCGGCTCGCCGCGGTGCCAGGTGGCGCCGTCGTCGTCGGAGTAGAGCACCACAGCGTGCTTCTGGCCGTTCTTGTTCCACACGGAGTACGGCTGCAGCAGGCGGCCCGCGTGGGTGCCGTGGAGGAGCTGGATACCGTTGCCCGAAGTGGCGAACCTACCCTTCCACTCGTTCTCGTGCCCCTTCGTGATGACATCCGTGACGAAGACCGGCTGCCCCCAGGTGTGTCCACCGTCGGTGGACTTGACGTAAACGGCGTGCAGCACGTTGCGGTTGCTCGGATCGGTACCGAGCTGAGAGCCCCAGATGCCCTGGTCGTAGGACTTCACAAAGAAGGAGTAGACGTGACCGGTCTTGCGGTCCACGATCAGGGACGGGTCGGAGTAGCCGTGCCGCGGCGCGGCGGGCTGCCCCGCCGCCGCCACAGTCTGGGCACCGAAGGTGGTGCCGTTGTCGGCGGAGGTCTTCTGCACGATCGAGTTTGGCTCGGGAGAGTCCCCGCAGTTGTTCGGGCGGCCGTCCCACTGCGCGATGATCTCACCGTCGTTGTTGGTGGCCAGGGCCGGAATGCGGTAGCAGCGGAAGCCTCCCTCTCCACCACGGGCCAGCACCTGCTTGTTCTCGGAGACCGTGGGGTCCACCGCAGCGCCGGAACCGCGCTCGTCAGCGTCGAAGGCCTTGAGTTGGCCAGCCGGAATCGGCGTCACACCGGGGACTGCCGCCGCTGGACTCACCACCGAACTGGGGTCAGTGTCTGGCGAGGCACTAGCTACAGAAGCAACTATCGGTGGCACAAACAGCGCCAAAGTGGCGCCGAGAGCCAACGGCCGCCAGCCGGGGAACATGCTGAAGCTCATTGGAATCCTTACTATTGGGCGTCATTGCCAGGGATATACATGAGCCTAGAGGGTCTTTTCATTTCAGGCAATCTCCTTCCAGACTGGGTGGTGGCCACCCCAACGCCGCCCGGTGTTTTGCCCAACAACGCAAGGAATGGCGCCTCCGCTCAGTCCCCAGGAGGACCGTTACGTCACTGCTTTGCCCTTGTGTCGCGTTATCGTTTGCCCATGCCCCCTACGCTCACCCCGAAGCAGCAACGCAAACAAGCGCTCCAACGCCGCCAGACGATGATCTACGGCGCTCTTCTAGTGGGGATGTCTGCGGTTGGGGTGGGTTCCTTCCTGGTTGCCACTGGCGCGATCCAGGGCCCGTTTGACGTTGGCTTCACCGGAGAGGAGCGCCCCTACCCCGGAGCCATAGTGCCCTGCCCACCGCAGGACGCCACTGCCCTGCCGTACGGAGAGATCACTGTCAACGTCTACAACGGCTCTCCCCTCACGGGTCTTGCCACGCTCGTGTCCTCCAACCTGGAGGGTAGAGGTTTCACTGTCGAGCAGTACGGGAACTACATCGAGGAGTCCTACCCCGGCACCGTCCTAGTCCAGAGCGGCTTGGAGGGTGTGCGGGCCGCCTACACCGTGGCGCAGCTTTTTGACGAACCAGTTATCAATGTTGACGCCCGCCCGGGGGCAACGGTGGAGATAGTGCTAGGCAAGAAAATCACCTCCATGAACGACGTTGCCTCCCCCACTGCCGAATCGACGCCGCCCCCCTTGCAGCCAGCGCGCGGCTGCGTCCCATTCGAGAGCCTGACCGCTGAAAAGCTCCCACCCATCCGGGTCCTCACCGCCATACAGCCTTCAGAGACCGCCACGCCGACAGAAACCACTAAGGCGGAGTAGCGCTTCTTCGAATCGAATACGGCTCGGGGTGGCCCCACCTTTCGGTGGGGCCACCCCGAGCCGTTTCCTGAGCTCAGGCGCCTAGCTACCTACCCAGCAGCAGGCCCTCGATGCGGGACTGCACTTGAGGCTGGATCACCTTGGTTCCACCAAAGAAGTAGACGGTCCCAGTCGGGCGAATATCCTTGAGCACCTCGAAGGTCGGCTGCGGCAGGCTGGCTGCCCGCACTAGGTGCAGCACTCCCCCCTGCCGGGCCAGCAAGGTGGCACCGGTGAGGGCGTCGGGATAATTCTCGCCCGATGCGAATCCAACCTTGCCAGCGTTGGGAGCGAATCGGCGGGCCAGCTTGGCGGAGGTGTCATAGCGGTCGGCCCCAATGAATACATCGAAAGCACCCATCTGCCCCAGGGAGCTGGTTGCAGCCTTGGCGGCCTTGCCACCGACGGCGTAGAGCTCCTTCTGCTTGGCGTTGGCATTCAGGTAGGTGCGGGTCTCAGCAGGGACCTTTTTGCCGTCAGTCAGCAGGATTACCGCGTCCTTCTTGGCCGCGATGGGGGCCGCTGACAGGGCGTCGGCGAAGTTGGTGCCATCCACCAGGAACACGCCACGGGTCTGGCCGCCCTCACCGGTACGCAGCTGGTCCGTGCGTGCCGCGATCTGCGCAGCAGTTGCGAAGCGGTTAGCGCCACCGAGCCGGATCGTCTGGATTCCCAGGCCCTGCACCTGGCTTTCCACCCGCTGGCTCAAAGAACCGGTCCCACCAACCAGGTAAACGGTCTTGATGCTGTTGACCGCGAGCGCCCGCGAAACCCTTGCGTCCAGGGCGCCTGCCGGGTTGAGCACCACCGGTGCGTCCAACTCTGCCGCTAGCGGCACCGCCGCCAGGCTATCTGCGTACGAACCGCTCGTGGCAAGTACTACCACCCCAGACTTAGTGGGATGCTCCGCCCAAATTGCCAGGGAGGTGACCACGCGGTCGGGGCCGGCCAGTCGCTTGCCGCGCACCGGCTCCGGCGTGGCCGTAGTGGAAACAGACGGCTCCGGCGTCGCGGTAGTGGAAACAGACGGCTCCGGCGTGGCCGTAGTGGAAACCGACGGCTCTGGCGTCGCGGTAGTGGAAACAGACGGCTCCGGCGTCACAGCAACTGCGTAGGTGTGACTCCAGGAAGCCTGTGCCCCCTGAGCCAGCTGGAAGCCCTCTGCAGCCTCAGCGGTGATAACGGTTGCCTGGCCGCGCACCGGCACCGCCACCTCCCCGGTCACTGCCTTTCCATTCAGCTTGTAGACCACGCCCTCCACACTCGGAATGGTGATCTTGTCCCCGTCGATGCCCTCGGGGTCGTGGAACGTCGGCGCCAATGGCGTGACGATTTGAAGCTCCCTGTCCACCCGCACCGGCTTGGGCAGGCTCAGCTGGCCCTTGGAAGGGGACTTAATGGTGGCAACGTAGTCGCCGCCAGTGGCGTTGGCCGGGATGAGCACCGGGATCCGAGCCTGCCCGTCGGCGCTAACCCGCCCCACGGCAGTCAGCACCTTCGCGCCATTGGCGAGAGTGACCTCCACGTCCTCGCCAGGCGTGGCGCCTTCAAGCACCACCACTGCACTGTTGCCAGGCTCGGCGATGTGCGGGGCCAGGTGGGTGGCCGCAAACTGCGTCACCTGGTCGGGAAGGGGCTGCGGGGTCACCTCGAACGGGACCCACCAAGAGTCAGCAACATCCACATCCAAAGCGTCAATATCGAATTCGGCGGCCACCTTCACGCTGGAAGGGATCTGCAGGCGCAGCTTGGTGGCAGCAGGATCCTTCATGCGGGCGGACTTCTTCTCCACGCCGTCAATGAACCACTTGTAAGTGCCATCGCCGGGCAGAACCAGGCTCACGCGCAGCGGCTCGTTGGCCCGGTAGGCCATATCCGTGGTAGCCCAGGTGCCGTTGTCGGTGTAGGCCAGCTTGCCGGTATCCGCCAGGGACACGAAGGCAGCCGGGCGCTCATCCTGGGTGAGCAGGTGGATACCCAGCGCCGCGTCGAGCTGCTTGGCGGTCACGGTGAAGCTGACCACCTTGGGGGCGGCGTTTCCGAGCGGAATGACCACCTTTGTGGTCGGCGGGTTGTTCATTGCGCTGCGGGAAAGCCTGAGCAGGCGGTTGTCTGCGTCCGTCACCACACCAGGTGTGGGGTTCTGGGAGCGGGTCCAGCCGGCGGGAACTGCGCCCTCGTCAACCTGCTCGAAGTCCTGCCCCCACCCGGTGGGCGGGTTGGTCCGAGCCACCGTCAGCTCAACCGGGCTGGCCGCCACCGGCGTCTCGCCAGCGAATGCGGAGGCAATGAGAGCGTAAGTGCCGTCATGCACGGCCGGAGCCAGGTTCAAGGGCACCGTCACCTCGGCAGAGCCCTCTGCGGGGATTTGGGCCTGCACATAGTCACCGCTCAGACCAACCGCGCCGGCCACACCAACCTGCACGTCTAGGTCGCGGTGGCAGGTGGAGGAGGCGTCGAACGCGGCGCTGACAGCAGTGCCGCTCTCGATGCGCAGCTGAGCCTTCGGGGTCAGGGATACGCGACAGGTCTGCGCCTCTCCCGGACCGGCGGCGGTGACCAGCGGCTGCGCCAGCGGCGGTTGGAAGGCACCCAGCTCAGCACCAGCGGCGCTGTAGGGACGCCCCGCGTAGTCGCGCAGCTTGCCCGCCCAGTCCAGGTAGTTCCAGGCAACGCTCTTGCCGGTGGGGGCGGTAGCCAACTGGTAGGCGTACGGGTTTAGCTCGCCAACCGTGCCAGAGAACGCGGCCGAACCGGCCACGTTGTTGGTGGCCCCAGCAGGGGCAGAGATGTTAGTGAAATGGTTGTTGTTGATGATCAAGCCATCGGCGGGCTTGACGAAGTTAACGGCAGCCCCGGGCTCGGCGTAGAAGAGGTTGTTGACGATGGTCACCTGCGGGGAGGCGCCGTTGGCGTCAGACCACACCGTGGTGCGCGGAATGCCCTTGGAGTAGTAGAAGGTGTTGTTGGCGATCACGCCACCCTGCAGGGAGCCACCACAACCGTGCATGAAGGTGCGGGCCTCGTCGTCGATGGAGACGTTGTTGTGCACCGCAAAGTGGTTGAGTCCCCCATAGCCTTGGGCCGTGTACGGGTCCGGGCACACCAGCAGGAAGCCGCCCTGGTTGTTGTGGGAGAGGTTGTAGCGCACCACCACGTTCTTCGATGCGTGGTCAATGTCAAACGCGTTGGAGTCCAGCGTGTTGCCCACGCCACCGGAGACGTGGTTGTACTGCAACACGATGTTTTCCGCGTTTGCCATCCAGATGCCCGCGTTGTAGGCGCGCACACCGGTGTTGAAGCGGTCCAGCCTGTTGTGCTCGGCAACGCCCCCCACGATGTTGTGTAGCACGATGCCGTCACCGCCGATGTTGGTCAGACGGTTGCCGGTCACCAGCACGTTGCGGTTGGGGGTGAATGCGGCGTGGCACTTGTCCTCCCACCGTCGCAGCTCGGGGCGGCGGCACCAGTTGGACCAGAAGTAGATGCCCTGGCGCTGAACGTCCTCGATTACGTTGCCTGCCAGCACCAGATCGGTGAAGTAGGTGGGGGTGGCGCTGCCCAGGGTCTCGACGATAATACCGCCAGCCGCGTTGGGGCCCTTGCCCACAAAAGCCCACGGCTCAGCGTTCGTCGTGGAAGGCATGTAACCGCCCACGTTGTGGATGTAAAGGTTGCGGGCCGTGAAGTGGGGAAGCTCGCCTGCGTCCGTACCTACCACGGAAAGTCCGCGACGCATCGAACGGTTATCACCCGGAGCTTGTAACTCCAGGTTTTCCACCGTGACATACTTCGGGTTTTCAATCTGCAGCGCCCACCGGGCACCGCCAGCGTTGATGCCAGCGCGCTCTGGCCCCTCCCCGTAGTCGGTGACGGTGATAGGCGCAGCCGCAGTTCCTTGCGGCGTGATCGTCACAGCGCCAGTGCAGGTGACGCCACGTTTAAACGCGAGCGTGGTCCCCGGCTCCAGGTTTAGTGCATTGACCTGCGCCACGGTAGTTAACGGTGATTCGAGTGTTCCCACCCCCTGTCCCTGCGTGGACGAACAATCCACATAAATCGTTGACGGCTCTGCAGCCTGCGCAACGGGAGAAAATGTTGCTACCGCTAGAGCGCCTGTCAAAAGAGCAGCAGTTGGCAGATAGGCACGCGTCTTTGCATCCATACACTCACTTTAAGGCAGGATTCTCTGCCCCGGCAATACGCGCTCTTGGGACACCTTTGGGGAGGTGGACGACGTTCCACCGACCCTGCCCACCTCGCACCGCCCCCACTAATGGGAGATAAGGAAACTAGGCCGGGCGGCCACCCCCCAAACAAATGGGGGCGGCCGCCCGGGCGTCGTCGTCCAAACTAAATCAGCCCTCGCTGGGGGCGGCCTCCTTGGCACGACGGTCGCGGTAGGCGTCGGACTCCAACTCCGTGCCGGCGGGCGCGGAGGCGGGGGTGGCGGCCTCCAGGTTCGTGCCGCGCAGGCGGGAGATCAGGCTCATCAGGTGGTAGATGACCAGCGCAGCGGCGGTGCCCAGAGCGATGCCCTTGAAGGTCAGGCCACCGGGGGACCAGGTGAAGTCGGCGATGCCCACGATCAGCGCCACGGCGGCGGTGTTCAGGTTCACCGGGTTGGCGAAGTCCACCTTGTTCTGCACCCAGATGCGAGCACCCAGCAGGCCGATCATGCCGTAGAGCACGGTGGCCGCGCCGCCCAGCACGCCCGCCGGGATCGTGTTGATGACCGCACCGAACTTCGGGGACATGGACAGCAGCAGGGCAGAGAAACCGGCCACCACGTAGGCGGCGGTGGAGTACACCCGGGTGGCGGCCATGACGCCGATGTTCTCCGCGTAGGTGGTGGTACCCGAACCACCACCGGAACCGGCCAGGGCGGTGGCAAGACCGTCCGCCAGCAGGGCGCGGCCCGTCACCGGGTCCAAGTTGTCGCCCGTCATGGCGGCAACGGACTTCACGTGGCCGATGTTCTCAGCCACCAGCACCAGCACCACCGGCACGAACAACGCCCAGGTAGAGGGCACGAACTCCGGGGCGGTGAAGTGGGGCAGGCCCACCCAGTCCGCGGCGGCGACCTTGGAGAAGTCCACCTCGTTACGCACCACGGCCACGGCGTAACCCACCAGCACGCCCAGCAGGATGGACAGGCGGCCCAGGATGCCCTTGAACAGGACCGTGGAAACCACGATCGCCGCGATCGTCACCACCGCGGTGACCGGGCCCTGCTGCACGTTGAACCACGCCGCCGGGGCCAGGTTCAGGCCGATCAGCGCCACGATCGCACCCGTCACGATCGGCGGCATGACCACGTCGATCCAGCGGGTGCCCGCGAAGTGGACGATCGTGCCGACCAGGGCCAGCAGCAGACCCACCACGACCACGCCACCCTGAGCGGCGGCCGGGCCGTGAGAGGCCACGGCGGCACCGATCGGGGCGATCAGAGCAAAGGAGGGTTAATGCTCAAAAAGTGTGTATGAAGTGGGGACTTTTCCGTACTGGCCGTAGGTAAAAGTCGGGGTGCACAAGCTCTGAGAGCATGTGCGGTGTCTGGTGTTAGCAATCGTCCTCGTTGTGGTGTATGCGATCGCAAGTGCGTGAAGAACGGTCGGTCCAAGACCGGCAAGATGCGTTGGCGCTGCCTGGGCTGTAACGCCTCGCTGAGCGTCAAGCGTGTGGACAAGACGGCCTTGATGGAATTCGGCCTCTTCCTGCAGTGGGTATGGGGCAAGCAAGACGCCCGCAGCCTGGCTGCCGCCAGGGGCTGGTCTCTAGCCACATTTCGCCGTCGTTTGGCATGGTGCTGGCAGGTTGAAGTACTACCTCCCAAGCCCACCGGGCAGGTCCATGACTACCTGCAAATCGATGGCACGTACTTCAATTCCTGGTGCTTGTTAATCGCTTTCGATGGCACACAAGTGGTGTCCTGGCAATGGTGCGAGCGAGAAAACGCGCCAGCCTACCGCCAGCTCTTATCCAACCTGCCCCAACCCGACCTGGTCATTCTCGACGGGGCTAACGCCGCCGCGCGTGCTGTTAAAGACCTATGGCCCCAGGCCAAGACCCAGCGTTGTCTCTTCCACCTACAAGCCACCATCACCAAGCACCTAACCCGCCAGCCCCGCCTAGAAGCAGGCCGTGAAATCAAGGCCCTTTCCCAAGGACTAAGCCGGGTAGAAAGCCAAGACCAAGCCCGTGCCTGGATGCAGCAATACCAAGCCTGGGAGACCAAATGGCACGACTTCCTAGCCCAACGCACCTACGCGCGCGATAAGACCACCAACCGCCCCGCCTGGGCCAAAGCCAACCAGACCTGGTGGTACACCCACCCTCGCCTGCGACGAGTACGCGGCTTGTTCAGGCATCTAATCAAGACCAGCCAACTGTTTACCTACCTAGAGTTCTGCCCTCCCAGACCCCGCACGACTTCACCGTTGGAAGGAGGGATCAACAAAGCCATCAAAGACCTTCAACGCCAACACCGAGGACACAGTCCTCAACACGCCCAACGCGCCGTGGAGTGGTTCCTCACCACCCAAACAGTCTCGCCCTACCGGCCCTCAACAAGCCAAATCCTCCAAGCGAAAACCCGGGCCTCAAAACCCGCGATCCCCGCCCACAAGCACCTAAAAACGCCCTTGTACGACACCGCCTTCAGCCCCGAAGACGGCAACCACACACGCAAAGGCTGGGCAGGAAGAACCACCTGAACACCCCAAGACACGCCCGAGATTTACACACTTTTTGAGCATTAACCCGCAAAGGAGGAGCCCAGGTAAGAGGGCAGGCGGCCACCGGTGATCAGCAGGAAACCAAGCGTGCCCAGGGCGCTGAAGAACAGCGTGGTGGAGGGGTCAAAGCCAGTGATGAGCGGTACCAGGAAGGTGGCACCGAACATTGCCACCACATGCTGGGCACCAATGCCGATGGTGATCGCCCAGGCCAGGCGCTCGTTGGGGCGCACAACCGCGCCCGGGGCAATGGAAACGCCGTTACCGTGCAGCTTCCAGAAGTTCGGCAGGAACTTAGATTTCAACAGGGTCTCCCGGTCTTGAATGATCGCGCGTGCGCGACTGCCGGGATTCGAGCGTACCTGGGAGGAACCTGGGTGCCGAGAGGCCAGCGGGCCCTGCGGGCAAAATGCCGCCAAACTCACGCCCCACCCCCACCTAAAACGGCAGGCTAAAGCCAGGCGAGCTTGAGGTGGACAACGTTTCTGCGCATCGTGCAGCGATCCGGCAGGCTAGAGCCAGGAGGACTTGAGGCCGGGCCTGTGCCATGCTTGGGACATGAGCGCTCCGCAGTTTCCCGGCACCGAGATGGTGAATCCCCAAGAGGTGTTCTCCGGGCCGGGCTATAACTCACCCAAGCGCGTCACTAGCACCCTGGCCCTGCTCTCGCTGGCCACGCTGCTGCTCTCCCCCCTGCTCGCCCTGCTGGTGTGGCTGTTTGTCGGGTGGCCCCCGGCCACCCTTGTTGTCCCCGCGCTGGTGATCTTCCTGGCCTACCTGGCGCGCTCGGACGTCGCCCGCCCCGGCAGGGGAGGCGCCGCCCTGACCCAGTTCGTGTGGGTGATGGGCTGGACCTCCCTGGCTGTCCTGGCCACGGGGTTGTTGCTGGCGAACCTCGATAGCTTCTGACGCAAACCCTGGGCCCACCGACCCACTTTGCCAACTCTTGAAGAAACTAAGGTGAAGATATGAAGCCTTTTCTCCTGCTGTCGCTGCGCCCCGAGGAATCCCTGATCCGGCGCGAGTACGAGCTCTTCACCTCCCTGGGCAACCTGGAGCCGCACGAGCTGGAGCTGGTCAGCCTCGAAGTGGCGCCGCTGCCCGAGCTCGAGCTGGGCGCCTACTCAGGCCTCATCATCGGCGGTTCGCCCTACCGCCACACCACGCCGGAGGGACGCCGCACCCCCTCACAGGAGCGCATGGACCGCGACCTGAACACGGTGCTCACCCAGGTGGTCGAGCGCGACGTTCCCTGCCTGGCCACCGGCTACGGCCTGCAAGCCCTGGTGCGGCTGCTGGGCGGAGAGGTCTCCACCCTGCCGGAGCAGCCCGTGGGCGGCGAGGAAATCCGCCTGACCGCCGAGGGCCGGCAGGACCCGCTCCTGGCCGACCTACCCGAGACCTTCACGCCGTTCGTTGCCCACCACGACGGCTGCACGACGCTGCCGGATGACGTGGTGGTGCTCGCCTCCTCGCGCCGCTGCCCAGTGCAGGTCATGCGCTACGGCACCGAGATCTACGGAGTCCAGTTCAACCCCGAGGTGGACGGGGCAACCCTCCACGACCGCCTGCACGCCTACGAGGAAGCGGGCTTCTACCCGGACGACGACTCCTTCCTGTACCGCATCGCCTTCGCGGCCAGCAAGGGAGACCACCCGGCCGGGCGCATCATCCGCAACTTCGTGGAGCACAACGCACAGCTGCGCAGCCTGACCCACTGACCCGCTGGCCCGCTGGCCCGCTGCCTGACCGCAGCACCCTGCCACCTGCCCCCACTGCAGCGAAAAGCCCCGGAGCCGCTTGGCTCCGGGGCGATCTGCGGTAGTGCTGGGATTCGAACCCAGGGTGGCTGTTACACCACACAGCATTTCGAGTGCTGCACCTTCGGCCGCTCGGACACACTACCTCGGGCAGACATCGTACCCGATGGCGGGCCAGAGCCCCACCGCAGCCCGCTTCCCGCCGCTGTGACTTACAGCGCCGAGAAGCAAGAACCACGGCGGGGCTCAGGGGCCCGGGCCGGTTAGCGCAGGTGCTTCTTCACCTGGGCGTCGCTAAGCGAGCTCGTACCACCCACCACGGTGATGGAGTTGACGCTCAGCTCGCGGCCCAACACGCGGGACTGCGGGGAGATGCCCTGGCGCGGCACAAGCAGCAGCGCGCCGCGACGCTTAGCAACCAGCGCACCTGCGGAGAGCGCGTCCGGGAAGTTCTCTCCGGTGGCGGCCACGACGTTGTTGCTGGAGGCAAAGGCACGCACCAGGGCGGCCGAGGTCTCGTAGCGGTCGTTACCGATGATCGCGCGCACGTTGCTCCAGCCGCGGGCGGCCGTGAAGGCCTTGCCACCCACCGCGTAGCGGTTGCGCTGACCGATGGCCAGGTTGCGCACCGCCGCAGGCGTGCTGTCGCGCCACTGCCCGTTGCTCCAAGAGATGCGAGTCAGCAGCACGAAGCCACCCTGCTGGCCCGCCGCCGCACCGGCCGCCAGGGCGTCAGGGAAGGACTGGTAGTCGGCCAGCAGGGCAACCCGGTTGGCGCCCTTCGCCTTCAGGTGGGAGCCCACGGACACCGAGGTGGCGAAACGGTCCGCGCCACCAAGGCGGGTGACCTTGATACCGGCCCCGCGCAGCTCAGCCTCCTTCGCGGCACTCACCGAGCCGGTGGAGCCGACGATGAACACGTGGTTCACCTTCCCGAAGGAGAGGGCATCCCTCACCACGGGCTCTAGCTTCCCACCGGAGGTGGTGAGCAGCACGCCCGTGCCGTACTGGGCCGCCAGCGGCGCGGAAACAACGGCATCGGCGAAGTTGTTTCCACTCGTCAGCACCGCGTAGCGCGAGGAGTTGGCAAAGCCACCCTGGCGGTACACGTTCGCTGCGGTATCGACGCGAGAGGCGCCGCCGATGCGGGTCAGGCCGATGTTGGCCTTCGGGTTGGCGGGGCGGCCCGGCAGTTTCCCCGCCGAGTCGTTGTGGCCCCACTGGGTGCGGGCGTAAGAGCGAATCCACTGCACGCCCGACTGCGCGTAGAACGGGTTGCGGCTACCGTCCGCAGCGTTCACCTGGGTCCAGCCGCTCGGCAGCAGCGAGTCCTGGAGCGTGATACAGCCTGCTGCGTTCATGTAGCAAATGCGGACGTTCATCACCACGGGCTTGCCCACTGCACGCACCCGCTCGCGGGCACCGGCCGGGTGGTAGTAGTAGATGTCGCCGTTAGACACCGCCGCAGCCCACCGCACGTCGTAGTCGGTGCTGGACACGATGGTGGCGGAGATCGGCTTGTGGTTGCCCTTGCAGTCCACGGACTTCTTGCCCGGGCCGAAGTCGAACTTCAGCGTGCCACGCTGCTCGTAGATGAACTGGCGGATCGCGTCCGCAGAGACCCAGTAGGCCAGGCCGGCGTCCTGGGGGTGGGCGATCAGCTTCTCGCCCTTGGGACCCTTGAAGCCAGACAGCGCGCCGGCGCTCAGCACGCCCACGATTTCCGTGCCACGCATTACGGCCGGGCCACCGGAGTCACCCTGGATGGTCATACCGAAAGAGGTACCCGCCATCGTCTGGTCGCCACAGAACTGGCTGGGCGTGGAAACGTAGCCGTTCACGGTCACGCTCGCGTAGTTACGGCGCGGCGGGCCGGGGTTCTGGGCGTCGGGGCCGTAACCGAAGGCGGTGAAGCTGGAGCCGCGCACCGGCTCGGCCTTGGCCACCTGGTAGGGGCGCCTGTTGGGCACCTCGCTGGTCAGCTCCATCAGGGCCAGGTCGCTGCGCGGGTCCAGGAAGACCTTCTTCACGCCGTAGGACTGGCCGCGAGCGTCCGGGGTCGGGTGGAAGGTCACCTTGGAGACGTTAACGGTGTTCTTCGGGTTGAACTTGTGCTGGTCGGAACCGGACACGAAGCAGTGGCGCGCGGTCAGCACCCACTTGGAGCGGGCGCTGCCGGCCGGGCCGATCAGGCTGCCCGTGCACATCGAGCCGCTGTCTCCGTAGGAGCGGATGAAGATCAGGCCCACCGGGCGGGTGGTGGTGTGGTCCCTGGTGGAGCCGTTGTCCAGCAGGTGCGGCACCACCGGCAGCTGGTCGGGCTCCAGGCTCTCCTCGCTCGCGGAGGCCGACGGGCTGGCCGAAGCGGACTGGCTGGGCTCGGCGCTGGCCGACGCGGAGGGGCTGGCGGACTCCGTCGGGGCCGCGCTCTCCTCCCCCGTCGCCTCGCCGGGCTCGGCGCTTTCGTCACCGGGCGCGCCGCTCGGGGCGGGGCTCGCGTCAACCGACGGCTGCGCGGTCGCGTCGTCCCCCGGCTCGATGGTGGCGTCCTCGCCCGCGCCGCCGGGGGCGGGAGAGGCGGACGGGGCAGCGGCATCTTCGCTCTGCGCCGGGCTCGCCTCGTCAGCGGGAGCAGAGTCCTCGCCGGCGGCAACGTCGGCCACATAGGGGGAATCCGCGTGGTTGCCGCCCGGGACGGCGCTTCCACGCACCCACCCCTGCGCCTCGAGCGCGGTGGGGGTGAGCCCGGGTGCTGCGGCAACGCCTTCGGGCAGCTGCGCGGCAGAAGGTGCGGTGGCTAGAGCGCTAGTCGGCAGCAGCGCAAACGCAGCCGCTGCGGCAAGCAGGCTCGCAGTTTTCTTCTTCACGATCAACCTTTGTGAGGGGTCTTACGGCACTGCGGCGCACCGAACGGGAAGGACGCGGCGGCCCGCAGCACGGCCATTATTAACCCGGAAATTTGCGGGCCGCAGGCGTTCCGTCCCGCGCAAGGGCGCCCAGGGCGTTGCACTGCACACATGTGCACGTTCAGTGACTTCCGCCACTTCCAGCCCGCGCGGGCCACCTGCCCGCCACCACCCACCTGGACAGATTTATCTCATCTATCGGACGTGGCTGAGCACCTGCTGGTCGCTGAGGGAGCGCGGCCCTCCCACCACCGTCAGCGAGTCCACGTCCAGCTCTCGGCCCAGCACCCGCGCGTGCGCCGACGCCCCGCCGGTGGGCACCAGCAGCAAGACACCCTGCCGATTGGCCGCCAGCGCCCCGGCGGTGAGGGCATCGGGGAAGTTGTCCCCAGTCGCCGCCACCACGTTGTCCTGCGAGCTAAACGCGCGAGCCAGCGAAGCCGCAGTCTCATACCTGTCGTACCCGACCACCGGCTTCAAACCATCCCAGTTGAAGGCCGCCCTGTAGGCTCCCCCACCCACCGAGTAGCGCTCCGCCTGCAGCAGCGCCAGGTCTTGCACCGCAGCAGGGGTTTGGTCCAGCCAGGCGCCGTCAACCAGCTCCGCGCGGGTAAGCAACACGATCCCACGCCGCTGGCCGGCGGCAGCGCCGGCGGCCAGCGCGTCCGGGAATGCCTCGTGGTCAGCCATGAGCGCCACCCGGTTGAAGCCGCGCCCCCGCAGGTGCTTACCCACCGCCACCGAGGTGGCGAAACGGTCCGCCCCGCCCAGGCGGCTCACCTGCAGCCCGCGAGCGCGTAGCTCCTCCTCCTTGGCCCGGCTGATTGAGCCGGTCGAGCCGACGATGAGAACGCTGGTGACACCCCCGTACTCCAGGGCCTGCACCACCGCGCCCTCCAGGCGCGCACTGGCGTTGCAGGTGAGCAGGATGCCGGTGCCGTAGCTCGCCGCGAGCGGCGCGGCCACCACCGCGTCGGCAAAGTTGTCCCCGCTCACCAGCACCACGTGGCGGGACTGCTCCCGGTAGCCGGACTGGCGGTATACCGCAGCGGCGGTGTCCACGCGGGAGGCCCCGCCCATGCGGCTAATGGCCGGGTGACCCGCGCCCCCGGTGGGACGCCCGGGGAACTTGGCCGCCGCGTCGTTACTGCCCCAGGTGGACTCGTAGTAGGTCTTGACCCACTGCGCCCCGGAGTGCGCGTAGGCCGGCACGGTGGGGTCTGCGCCGCTCACCCACTGCCAGCCGGGCGGCAGCAGCCAGTCAATCGAGGTGGTGCAGCCGGCGTGGTTCAGGTAGCAGCGCCGCACGTTGAACACCACCGGCGCCCCCAGCTCCTCCACCCGATTCTGCCAACCGGAGGGGTGGAAGAAGTAGGTCTGGCCGTCCTGCACCGCGGCGGCCCAGCGCCCGTCCGGGTCGGTGGAGGACAAGATGGTGGCGGAAACCAGCGGGGAGCGCCCCTCGCATGCGCCGCTTTCCCAGCCCGGCCCAAAATCGAAACCCAGCTTTTCCCGGTGGTCGTAGACGAAGCGCTTGATCACGCTGGCGGCCACCCAGAACGAGGAGCCGGACTGCGCGTTCTGCGCCAGCAGCAGCTCCCCCTTGGGGCCGTAGAACGCGTTTATCTCTCCACCGCTCATGACGCCGACGATCTGGTTGCCGTCCGCCACCGCCGGGCCCCCGGAGTCACCCTGGATGTTTTGCGCGCTCCAGCCCTGGGCATCAATGCCGGCGCCGTGCCCGGTCAACATCAAGTCGCCGCAGAACACCGAGGGCTGGGAGATGTAGCCAGAGACGGCCATCTTGCCGACGTTGCGGCGCAGCTTGCCGGTGTTCGGCTTCGACTTGTCCGCGCCGTAGCCGAAGGACTCGAACTGCTTGCCACGCCCCGGCTCCTGCGCGGCCACCTGCCACGGGGCGCGGGGGACAAAGCTCTGCAGTTCCACCAAGGCCAGGTCGCTGTTCTTGTCGACGATGATGTTCCTGCCCTGGTAGGCCTGCCCGGTGCCGTCCACGCTCGGGTAGAAGTAGAGGGACTCCGGGTCGGTGGTGATGCGCGGGTCGTAGGCGTGGTCGTCGTCCACGAAGCAGTGGCGGGCAGAGAGCACCCACTTGCTCTGCGACTCCCCGGCCCTGCCGATCAGGGTGCCGGTACAAAAACCCTGACTGCCGTCGATCTGCTTCTTGATCACGCCCACCGGGCGATCATTGTCACCGTCGTTGCTGGCGCCCTGATCCAGCAGGTCGGGCCGCCTGGGCTCCTGCGTCGGCTCCTCCGCCGGTTCCTGCACGGGCTCGCGCCCGGGTGCCAGCCCCGGTGCGAGCTCCGGCGCGGGCTCCGGCGCATTGGTGCTCTCCCGCGCCGCCTCCTGCAACGCCTCATCCACCGGTTCGAGTCCCGGCTCCTCCGCCGGTTCCTGCGCGGGATCTAGTTCTGGCTCATCCGCCGGCCCCTGCGCGGACCCGAGTCCCAACTCATCCACCGGCCCCTGCGCGGGCTCTAGTTCTGGCTTCTCCGCCGACTCCTCCGCACGCTCTAGTCCCAGCTCATCCGCCGGCCCCTGCGAACGCTCGCGCACCGGCGCCCCCGCCTGGTTTCGCCCCAGCTCATCCTCTGGCTGCTGTGCAGGCTCGCGCACCGGCGCCCCCGCCGACTCCAGGACCGGCTGGTCGACCGCGCCCACCTCGGCGCCCGTCTCAAGTCCTGCCTTCGCCTCTCCGCCGGCGCCGGGCAGCCCCAACTGCCCCTGCTGCGAATCGGTGGCGAGGGCCGCAGCGGGCAGCAACAGGCTCAGGACGATTGCGGTTGCTAGCGCGCTCGCAACAGTTCTCTTCACGGCGTGCCCCTTTGGCGGAAGACGGCTCCATTTGCAGCGACAGGGCACCAAATTGCCCACATCGCTTTCATTATTCGCGCAGCCCGGAGCGCCCGAATATAGGTTCGGCTCGCCTGTGGATAACTAGATCTGCACAGATAGATAGTTGGTTCGGCGGCGGCACCGGTACCTGCATGCGCGCCACTGGCTATTCCCAAACGAGGTCATTGGGCATCGGGCCGGCTCGCCCCCGGGCAGGCCGTGGGGCGAAGACGCCGGGCGGTGGGCAGGGGGCGGCTTGGCGCCCCCGAGCGCACAAGCGTGCGGTCGGGGTACATCCGACCGACCGGTGCCATGGCACCAAGCGGTCGCATGTACCCCGTTGCAGCATTTGCGAGCTTGGGGGACAGTGAGCGCGGCCAGCCCGGCCGAGTCCGCCTAGGCCGAGTCCGCCTAGGCCGAGCCCGCCCCGGCCATGCCCAGGGCCATGCCCAGCGCCAGGCGGCGGGCTGCCGCCGGAGGGTCCTTGCGCAAACGATCGAGGGCTTAGTGCACCTCTCGTAGGGTTGGCCCAGCAGTCGTGGGCTTAGTGAACCAGTCGTAGGCCTACCCGAGCCGGTAACCCCTCAATAGGTGCACCAAACCCGCAACAGCTGCACCAAACCCGCAAAAGGTCTACAAACCCCACGACAGCTTGCGCAGCACCCACCCTCACGTCCCGCGCGCGCCAGCGTCTGCGCAGATCCGCAATGCCCCAGGGAATTGGGGCTTTAGCGCTGCCCGCCAAAGAATGAGGCCATGAGGGCGGCAGCGTCGTCCCCTAGTACGCCTCCCACCACCTGGCATTGGTGGTTCAGGCGGGAGTCGCGCACCACGTCCCGCATCGAGCCGCACGCCCCGGTCTTGGGCTCCCACGCCCCGAAGACCACCCGCCGCACTCGCGCCAGCACTGCCGCCCCGGCGCACATGGTGCAGGGCTCCACGCTCACCACCAAGGTGGCGTCCTCTAGGCGCCAGCTTCCCCGCGCCCGGCCCGCCGCCCGCAGCGCCAGGATCTCGGCGTGGGCGGTGGGGTCCCCGTCCGCCTCGCGCCGGTTGTAGCCCTCCCCCAGCACGGTGCCGTCCTGGGCGATCACCACCGCGCCGATGGGCACGTCACCAGCCCGGCCGGCGCGCCTGGCCAGCTCCAGTGCGCGACGCATCGCCTCTATCTCTGCGGGAGTGGGGATCACGACGCCCAGCCTAGCCGCCCCCCTTCGCCGCACCACCCTCCCGACCACCCCACCACCTCCGCCCGTGATTGGGCGAAAACGGGACCAAGGTGGATGCGAAGTGCCCGCCGGGCAAGGTAGGTTCGACCTATGCGCTTGCACGTCGCGGACCACCCGCTTATCGCCCACAAGGTCACCGTTTTGCGTGACGCCACCACTCCCTCGCCGATCTTCCGGCAGCTCACCGACGAGCTGGTGACGCTGTTGGCCTACGAGGCCACCCGGGATATCCGCACGGTCGAGGTGGATGTTGTTACCCCCGTCGCCCCCGCGCGCGGCACCTACCTGGCCGAGCCGCGCCCGATGGTCGTGCCGATTCTGCGGGCCGGCCTGGGCATGCTGGATGGCATGACCCGGATCATGCCGACCGCCGAGGTCGGTTTCCTGGGGATGAAGCGTGACGAGGACTCGCTGGAGATCGAGACCTACGCCAACCGCCTGCCGCAGGACCTCTCGGGGCGGCAGTGCTTCATCCTGGACCCGATGCTGGCCACCGGTCACACGCTGATCGCGGCCATCAACTACCTGCTGGAGCGCGGCGCCACCGACGTGACGGCGATCTGCCTGATTGCCGCCCCGGAGGGCCTGGCCGCCCTGGAGGAGGCCATCGGGGAGCGCGCCAACGTCACCATCGTGTGCGCCTCCCTGGACGAGCGCCTCAACGAGCACGCCTACATCGTGCCCGGCCTGGGCGATGCCGGTGACCGTCTCTACGGCGTGGTTGACCTGTAGTTTTCTCGCCCGGCGGTGGCCGACGCTGCCGCCCTACCGCCCCGCCTAGCCCGGCCGATTCCCGCACCGCCGCACCGCCGCAATAACTGGGCGCGGGAGGGGCAAAACGCCGGTGGGGGTGAGCAGTTCAGCTTTTGAACTGCTCACCCCCACCGGCCTTTGTTTTGGGTCAGCCCGGGCCTATCAGAAGGCCGGGATGACGGAGCCGTCAGTCCAGGTGGACTCGATGAACTCCTTGACCTCCGGGGAGGTCAGCAGCTCCTGCAGCTTCAGCAGGGCGGCGTTGTCCTTGTCAGCGGTGCGCACGACCAGCAGGTTGGCGTACGGGGAGCCGGTACCGGCCTCGAGCAGCAGGGCGTCCTTGGAGGGCACCTTTCCGGCCTCGATGGCGTAGTTGCCGTTGATGACGGCGGCGTCCACGTCGGCCAGGGCGCGCGCGGTCTGGGCGCCGTCCACCAGCACGAACTCGAAGTTCTTCGGGTTGGCGGTCACGTCCAGGTCGGAGGGCAGCTCAACGTCGGCCAGCTCGATGAGCTTGTTCTCAGCCAGCAGCTTCAGGGCGCGGGCGGTGTTGGCCGGGTCGTTGTTCAGGGCGATGCGGGCGCCGTTGGGCAGCTCCTCGACGCTCTTGTACTTGTCGGAGTAGAAGCCGAGCGGCTCGATGTGCACGCCGGGCAGGAACTCGGTGAAGTCGTAGCCCTTGTCCGCCTCCTGCTGCTTGAGGAAGTTCGGGGTCTGGAAGTAGTTGGCGGCCAGGTCGCCGCTCTCCAGGGTGGAGTTGGGCAGCTGGTAGTCGCTGAACTCCACCACGTCCAGGTTCAGGTTGGCGCCGGCGGCCAGGTGCTCCTGCACGAACTGCAGCACCTGGGCGTGCGGCACGGGGGAGACGCCGATGGTGATGGTGGCGACGCCGTCTTCCACGGTGATGCCGTCGGTGACCACTTCCTCGGTGAAGCCGCTGCCGGCGGGGGCGGAGGCGCCGGCGGGCTTGGAGGTGTCGGTGGAGCAGCCGGCCAGTGCCAGCACGGCGGAGGCGACTACGGCGGTGATGACGCGAGAAGTGCGCATTTTGAGGGGTCCTTTCTTGGAGGTCCGGCTGGGCCGGTGGGCTTTACGCCCGGCAGGGGGACGGGGAGTTTCCCGTTCCCGCCCGAGGTCTTTTGTTCTTCTTCCCCGCGCGGCGGCGGGTGTGGTTTTCCGGGAGGGAGTGGCAGCGCTGCTGCCTGGCCGCTGGGCCCTGGCGCGTGGCTGCCGGTGGAAGCCTGGAAACAGTTGGATCTGTTGCTCCGGCGGGTGGCTGCTTACCGGTGGTCCACCCACCGGCTGAGCATGTCTCCCACCCACTGGATGAGCTGGACGATCACCACGATAACCACGATCGCGGCCACCATGACGGGGGTGTTGTAGCGGTTGTAGCCGTACAGGATGGCCAGGTTGCCCAGGCCGCCGGCGCCCACAGTGCCGGCCATGGCGGAGTAGCTGACCAGGGTCACGGCGGTGACGGTGATCTGCTGGATCAGCGTGGGCAGGGCCTCTCGCACCTGCACGCCCCACATGATCTGCAGACGGGTGGCGCCCATCATCTGGGCGGCCTCGATCTTGCCGCTCTCCACGCCCAGGATGGCGCTCTCAGCCAGGCGGGCGAAGAAGGGGATCGCGCCGATAGACAGGGGCACGGAGGCGGGCAGCCAGCCCAGGGTGTCCCCCACCAGCCAGCGCGTGAAGGGGATGAGGGCGATCAGCAGGATGATGAACGGCACCGAGCGGCCCACGTTCACGATCGCGGACAGCACGGCGTTGACCACCCGGTTGGGGCGCAGGCCACGAGAGGCCGTGGCCACCAGGGCGATGCCCAGCGGCAGGCCCACCAGGACCGCCACGAGCGTGGACAGGCCGGTCATCTGCAGGGTCTCCACCACGGCGGGCCACAACTTCTTGCGGATCACCGGGCTGCTGACGAGCTCCTCGAAGAAGGACTTGTCCCTGCCAGCCAGGGCAACGCCCGCCTGCGCGGCCAGGCCGTTACCCGCCTGCGCCACTGCGCCGGGCAGACCCGCAATCACACTCAACACGCTCATCGTGCCCGCACCTCCGCGTCGATGCCGGCGTCCTGCAGGGCCCGCACCAGCTCGTGCGGGTCGCGCCCGCCGCAGGTCAGGGCGAGGCGGCCGATCTGGGCCTGGCCTACGGTCTCAAACACGCCGGCGGCAACGTCGGCCCCCAAAGAGGCGATCAGCGCCATGACGCGCGAACCGGTGGGCTCGCCGGGGTGGGAGGAGAAGGCGATGTCAACGATCGTGCCGGCGTCCTTCGCCACGGCGGGCGGTGGCACCAGCTCGCGGGACAGGCGCGAGGACGGGCGGCTGAGCACCTCCTCCAGGGTGCCGTGCTCGCTGACGCGACCGGCCTCCAGCAGGGTGACCGAGTCACACACCGAGCGCACCACGCTCATCTCGTGGGTGATGATCACGACGGTCACGCCCAGGCGGTCGCGCACGTCCTTGATGAGGGAGAGCACCTGGCGGGTGGTCTCGGAATCGAGGGCGGAGGTGGGCTCGTCGCACAGCAGCACGGCGGGCTCGTCGGCCAGGGCACGGGCGATGCCCACGCGCTGCTTCTGACCGCCGGACAACTCGGAGGGGTAGTGGTGGCCACGCCCCTCCAGGCCCACCACGGCCAGCAGGCGATCCACGCGGGCCTTTGCCTTCTCTCCCTTCACGCCCGCCAGGTTGAGCGGGTAGGCGATGTTCGCGGCGGCCGTGCGGGCGTCCAGCAGGTTGGCGTGCTGGAAGACCATGCCGATGTTGCGGCGCGCGGCGCGCAGCTCCTTGGAGCTGAGGGCGGCGATGTTCTGCCCGTCCACCAGCACCTCGCCGGAGGTGGGGGTCTCCAGGGCGGTCAGGCAGCGCACCAGGGTGGACTTGCCCGCCCCGGACTGGCCCACGATCCCGTGGATCGCGCCGCGCGGCACGGTG
This sequence comes from Buchananella sp. 103232, assembly GCF_058725725.1. Taxonomy (NCBI): domain Bacteria; kingdom Bacillati; phylum Actinomycetota; class Actinomycetes; order Actinomycetales; family Actinomycetaceae; genus Buchananella; species Buchananella sp. 103232. Next base: position 30,924 of record NZ_JBZXJM010000022.1, read on the forward strand.
AGGGAGACGCCGTCCAGGGCGTTTACCTGCTTGCCGCCGGTCACGTAGGTCTTGACCACGTCGCGCAGCTCGATCGCTACCTCGGCGTGCTTAGCCCTCTTGGTCACTGTTCCTCCATCGGTCCTGGCGGAAGCACCCTCACCCGCAAGCAGGGGGTTGCTGCAGCGTCGTAGAGCCAGGTCTCTGGTGCTGCTCTGGATGGTTGCGAACACGATAAGCAATGCCCGCTTTGCCGGTCAACGCAAGTAGGGGTGCTACTGCTCACGCCCCCTGTTTCAGATTGATAACGGCCGCGCGGCCGGCAGCGGCGAGGCGCACAATTGCCCCCTAGAGGCAACGCGCAAAGGAGAGGCGAAATGCTTGGCACGGTCGTGGACGACGAGCTCGGGGTCAACTGGCACGCCACCACCTTCGCCGTGCGGCCCCACCGTGGCGTGCCCGGCCAGAACGTGGCGGTCCTAGTACACCGCCCCGGCACCCTGGGGACTAGGCACGGTTTGGACGACGCTGCCGCCGGCACCGCCCCTAGCACCGGCGCGGTTTTCGACGCGGCCGCAGGGGACGTCGGCCATCCCTTCCCCACAGAATGCGGCAGGCGGGCCGTGCTGTACGTCCACGGCTTCCAGGACTACTTTTTCCACCCCCACCTGGCCAGGGCCTGGGAGGAGGCCGGCTTCACGTTCTTCGCGCTGGACCTGCGCGGCTGCGGGCGGGCGTGGGACGGCGCCGCAGAGGTGGGGCGGGTGGACGACCTGCGCGCCTACGGCGATGACCTGATGCGGGCGGTGCACATGATCCGCAGCGCCGGCGCCCAACAGGTGGTCATCAACGCCCACTCCATGGGCGCGCTGCTGGTGAGCGTGTGGACCCACGCCTTCCCCGAGGCGGTGGACGCCCTGGTCCTCAACTCTCCGTGGCTGGACCTCTCCGGCGGCAGGGCCGCCAAGCGGCTCCAGCGCGCGGCCATCCGCGCCACCGCCGCAGTCAACAGGCAAGCCGTGCTGGCGGTGCTGCACGGCACCAACTCCGCCAGCCTCCACTACTCCACCGGCGGGGAATTCAGGTTCTCGCTGGCCCGAAAGATACTCAGCGGCGCGCCAGCCCGGGCCGGATTCCTATCCTCCGTGGTGGCCGCGCAGGACGCCGTGGCGGCCGGGCTCGAATTGCCACTGCCCGTACTGGTCTGCCACTCCGACCAATCCGAGCTCGGCCTGAAAATAGGCAGCCGCAAGGACACCGCAGAAATAGACGCGGACCTGGTGCTGGACGTGGAGGCGATAGCCAAGCGCGCGATGGGGCTGGGCCCCAAGGTGGAAGTCGCGGTGACCCCCGGCGGAAAACACGACCTGGCACTGTCCAGCCCCGAAGTGCGCGCCAACTACTTTGCGCGGATAACCCAATGGGCGAGCGCGGTTTTACCAAAACTCTGAAGCAGCGTATTGGTTCTAGGTCACAACTTGGGGAGTAGTCTTTAAGAGAGACCACCCAAAATGGAGGATCCAATGAGCAACGAGCCCGACCAGCCTCAATTCCCGAACACGCCAGGCGGAGTTCCCTCTGGCCCGGCTGACATGAGCCAGGCCTCGGCCCCGCAGGCGGCAGACTTCGGCACGCCGGCGCAGCCGGCCAGCCCGGTAGGCGCCGCTCCCACCGACGCCACCATGGCCTACCCGTCCACGCCCCAGCCCTACGGCCAGGGCGGCTACGGCGCCCAGCCTGGCTATGGTCAGGCCGACGCCTCCTACGGCCAGAGCGCCTACGGCACCCCCGGCACCCAGCCCGCCGCCTACGGCACCCCGGCCGCCTACGGCCAGGGCGGCTACGGCGCCCAGCCCGGCTACGGTCAGGCCGACGCCTCCTACGGCCAGAGCGCCTACGGCACCCCCGGCACCCAGCCCGCCGCCTACGGCACCCCGGCCGCCTACGGCCAGGGCGGCTACCCGGGTGCCCAGCCCGCCTACGGCGCCCCGCAGGGCCCGGGTGGCACCGGCGGCTCCGGCAAGTCCAACACCGGCATGATCCTGGGCATCGCGGGCGGTGTGGCCGCGCTGCTGATCGGCCTGCTGGTCTACTTCCTGTTCTTCGGCGGCGACGACAACAAGGGCAAGGACACCCCCAGCCCGAAGCCCACCGCCACCGCCCCCGCCACCACGGAGCCCACGCAGGAGGAAACCGCCCAGCCCACCGAGGCCCCCGGCGGCAGCCCCGAACAAGAAGCCATCAAGATCGCCTCTGACGCGAAGTCAGCCAAGTGGGGCGAGACCGTTGACATGGGTAACAAGATCTTGGTGACCGTCTCTGAGCCCAAGGAATACACGGTGGGCAAGTACGCCACCGATCCGGTCTACCCGGGCCAGGACCGCCCCCTAGAGGTCACGGTGACCATCAAGAACGACACCTCCAGCAAGTTTGACACCATCGAGCTGGACCTCGACATGGTCACCGAAGGCAAGAAGGCAGACGGCATCGTTGACTTGGACGACCCGGACCTGGACTTCATCCCGATGGACACGATCGAGCCCGGCGCCACCATCACCTACAAGCTGGCCTTCTGGGTGACCCCCGGCAAGCCGGTGCAGTTCTACGTCGACAACTGGCTGGACGACCACCGGGTGCTCTTCGAGTAAACCCGGCTCTCCCCCAGAGTTGAGGTGGGGGTGGCGGCGCCGTACCGGCCCCGCCACCCCCAGCCCGCCTTTCGGGCCGGGGCGGGCCGCGAACCGGCACCTCCCCAACTCCTTGCCCACCGACAAGCTGGGTGGTAGCCTGGCAACATAAACGGCCGAAAGGCTGCAGGGTTGTTACTCCGCTGAGCAATCAATACGAGGCAAGACCTGAGACGCACTCGCGTGCGCTCTCAGGTCTTTTTTTTCTCCGTTGAGCTGCTCAAGCCCAAACAGCACTGAACGCGGTAAGGAGCCGCGGCGGTGACCTCCCCGGGTCCGTCCCCGGAGTAACAACCCTGCTCTACCCTCAAGGAGGACGACGGTGTCTGAACTCGAGACCGCCAAGGCCATCTTGGCCCACGTTGGCGGCGCTGAAAACATCACGAGCCTGACGCACTGCGCCACGCGCCTGCGTTTCGAGCTCCGTGACGCATCCCTAGTAGACCAGGGCAAGCTGGACTCCACCCCCGGTGTGCTGGCCGCTGTGCCCCAGTCCGGCGACCGCCTCCAGGTGGTCATCGGTGGCGCGGTCCAAAGCGTCTTCAACCAGCTGGTCGCACTGCCCGGTGTCAGCAAGTCCGCACACTCCGGTGACCAGAGCGACGCTGACGTCAAGGCCGCTGCCCGCGCCAAGGCGCGCGGCAAGTCCGCCATCCTGGACTCGTTCTTCGAGTACCTGTCTGATTCGTTCCGCCCGATCCTGGGCGTACTGCTGGGTGCGTCCCTGATCATCGCCTCCGCTGCGGTGCTGGACGCCCTGCACATCGTGGACTTCCGCGACCCCGCCAAGGGCGCCACCTGGGTGTTCATCGACGCTATGTGGCGCGCGGTGTTCTACTTCCTGCCGATCATGGTTGCCTACAACGCCTCCAAGAAGCTCAACGTTGACCCGTGGGTGGGTGCCGCCGTCATGGGTGCGCTCATGACCCCCGAGTTCCAGAGCCTGGTCAACCCGGACCGCTTCCCCGGCACCACCTGTGTCCCCAACGAGGTCCTGCACGGCGAGCTGCAGTGCACCACCGAGATCTGGGGCCTGCCGATGCAGCTCAACGGCTACGGCGGCAACGTCTTCGTGCCGTTGATGATGGTGGCCATCTTGGGCCTGCTCTACAAGGGCCTGAAGAAGGTCATCCCGAACAACGTGCAGATGGTGTTCCTGCCCTTCATCTCGCTGGCCGTGATGATCCCGCTGACCGCCTTCATCATCGGCCCCTCCGGCGTGTGGCTGGGTAACGGCCTGGGCACCGGCCTGGCCTGGATGAACGCCAACGCCCCATTCGTGTTCGCCATCCTGATCCCGATGCTCTACCCGTTCCTGGTGCCGCTGGGCCTGCACTGGCCGCTCAACGCCCTCATGCTGGTCAACATCGACACCCTGGGCTTCGACTTCATCCAGGGCCCGATGGGTGCGTGGAACTTCGCCTGCTTCGGCGCCACCGCCGGTGTGCTCTACCTGTCCATGCGTGAGAAGGACGTCCAGATGCGCCAGACCGCCACCGGTGCCCTGGCTGCCGGTCTGTTCGGTGGTATCTCCGAGCCGTCCCTCTACGGTATTCACCTGCGCTTCAAGAAGGTCTACTCCCGCATGCTGATCGGCTGTTTCGCGGGTGGTCTGACCATCGCCCTGCTGGGCCTGCCCTTCGAGGGCGTGAAGACCAACGCCTTCGCGTTCACCTCGCTGCTGACCATCCCCGTGTTCTCCCCGATGTGGGTTTACGGCATCGCCATCGCCGTCGCGTTCTTCACCGCGATGATCCTGATCATCGTGATGGACTACCGCACCCCGGAGGAGAAGGCCGCCGCTCTGGCGAAGGTGGCCGACGCTGCCGCCCCGGCCGCCGCTCCGGTTGCCGCGCCGCTGTCCGCCGGCGGTGCCGCCACCGCGACCATGGTTGCCACCACCTCCGTGGGCGCCCCCGTGGCCGGCCGCGTGATGAGCCTGGAGGAGTGCGGCGACAAGGTCTTCGCCTCCAAGGCCTTGGGTGAGGGCGTGGCCATCGAGCCCGTCTCCACCAAGGTGGTTTCCCCGGTCTCCGGCACCATCGCCACCGCGGCGAAGTCCGGTCACGCCTTCGGCATCAAGACCGACGACGGCGTGGAGGTGCTGGTGCACGTGGGCATCGACACGGTCAAGCTGCAGGGTGAGGGCTTCGCCGTGGCCGTGCAGCGCGGCCAGCGCGTCGAGGCCGGCGACCTGCTGGTCACCGCCGACTTCGAGGCCATCGAGCGTGCCGGCTACCCGACCACCACGATCATGACCGTCACCAACACCGCTGCGCTGTCCCAGGTGACCCCCCTGGTGGGTGGCAGCGTGGACGCGGGTGACCCGGTCCTGAAGGTGGCTCGATAACCGAGCCCGTCCCGGGGGTGGCGCGCCCATTTGGGTGCGCCACCCCCGGTCCTTTGCGTAGATTGACTCTCATGGAAAGAAGGACGCAGGCGCCGATGGAGCTTCTGCGCGTCTTCAACAACAACGTGGTCCTTGCCCGCGACCCCTCCGTTGGGGGACTCGAGGTGATCCTGACCGGGCGAGGGTTGGGATTCGGGCTCAAACCCGGGCAAACGATCGACCCCGCCAAGGTGGTGCGCAAGTTCGTGCCCGAAGACGGTCGCGACCCCGACCACATGGGCCAGCTGCTCGCGGACATCTCCCCCGAGCAGATCTCCCTGGTGGGAGAGGCCATGGCCCGGGCCGGCCTGCCCGAGAGCCTGACCAGCTCCGTCACCCTGGTCATGGCGCTGGCCGACCACATCTCCTTCGCCATCAAACGCATCGAGGCCGGCATCGAGTTCGAGTACCCGATCAGCACCGAGGTGCAGTCCCTCTACTCCGAGGAGTACTCCCAGGCTGTGGCCCTGTTGGCCGCCCTCAATAAGCAGCTGGGCGGTGTGCTCCCCCTTGGCGAGGCCACCGCCTTCACCCTCCACCTGGTCAACGCCGGCTTCTCCACCGGCGACCTCAGCTACACCTACACCATGACCGGCGTGATCCAGCAGATGCTGGCCGTGGTGGAGCAGGCATTCGGCTCCCTGCCCAGCCCCGGCCCGGCCGCCACGCCGGGCGAGCGCGGCCGCGCAAAGGAGTGGGCGGCAGCGTCGGCCCCCCAAGCCGCCACTGTCTCCGTCTCCGAAGGCCGCTTCATCACCCACGTCCGCTACCTGTTCGTGCGCATCGGGCAAGGCAAGCAGCTAGTGGAGAAGGCCAGCAGCATCGGCAAGGCCATCCGCGAGGCCTACCCGCGCGCCCACCAGTGCGCCCTCAAACTCGCCAGCCTGATCGAGCTGCGCCTGGGCGCCCGCCTCACCGACGACGAGGTTGCCTACCTGACCCTCCACGTGGCCCGCCTGGCCGACGACCGTGGCCACAGCCAGACCGATTCCGCCGACGACTCCTAGGCTCTAACCGTGACCGACAATCACAACCCGTCCCCGTTCGTGCCCGGCCCCACGCCCATCCCCACCGGCGCGCCCGTGCCCGGCCCGCACGTTCCTCCGGCAGCGCACCCGCAGCAACCTGGCCCGGTCCCCCAGCCCGGCACAGTGGCCCAGCCCGGCTCGGTCGCCGCAGCGACCCCCGGCGGCGAGGATTACGCCCGCTACCAGCCGACAGTGCCGGCCACCGGGGACACTGTCGACACCGGGTGGGTGGTCACTAAGGGCAAGAGCTCCAGCCGCTTCCAGAAGGAGTGGCACATGACCGTATTCCGGGAGATCAACATCCCCGAGGGATTGAAGTGGGTGCCCACGGCGTGGAAGTGGTTCATCTACATCCTGATGACTGCGGTCTACGTATTCTCCTTCTACCACGCCGTGATCAAGCAGCTGTGAGCCCAGCCGATCGGGTATCCCACGGGGCTGTGGGCGCGGCCGTGGCTTCGGGACCAACGGCGGCAGTGCTCGACGCCTGCGTGCTCGCCCCCGAACTGCCGCGCCAGCTGCTGCTGGGGTGCGCGCGGGCCGGACTGTTCACGCCGCAGTGGACCCTGCGGATCGCCGGGGAGGTGACTGCCACCGTGAGGCGGGCACGCCTGGGCGATCCCAGCCAGGTGCGCGCCGAGCTGATCGAATGGGGATCCAACGTGCTCGTGCGGGACTACGAGGCCTTGGAGCCCGGGATCGGGCTGACCGACCCCGCCGACCGCCACGTGGTCGCCGCCGCCATCAACTGCGGGGCCCAGGTGATCGTCACCGCCAACACCAGGGACTTCCCCGCGCACGTGCTCACCCGGCGCGGCCTGCTCGCCCAGACACCAGACGATTTCCTGTCCTCCCTGGACACCCCGCCGGGCGGTGCGGGGGCGGAGGGGCGGGCGGCAACGTCGGCCAATGCAGCCGCAACGATTGCCGAACTCGCTCGCGGCCTGGCCGGCGCGCGCGGGTGGAGCCAGAAGGAACTGGGGCTGGCACTACAAAGGTCCGGCCTACCGGCCCTGGCCCGTCGCCTCCGCGCGGCTACGGGATGAGCGCCACCCGGCCCGCGCAAAATCGTGAATCTCGTTACGGAGACATGGCCCTCAAGACGTGGCACACTGAAGCCACGGTTTCGATTATTTCGATTGGAGGAGACATGTCGCCGCTCGTTTCTTGCCCCGACGCCCAGCTCGCCTCCCAGGCCCTCGGAATCATCAGCGCTCGCCTCCAGACTGAGGAGGGCAACCTGACTCTCGACGTTGAGGGCAGCAAGGACAGGCTCACCCTGCCCCGCTCCGCTGCGGAACTCTTGTGCCGCGTCCTTGCCCACCTGGCTAACGGTGACCCCGTGTCCGTGGTGCCCGCCCACAAGGAGATGACCACACAAGAAGCCGCCAACTACCTAAACATCTCTAGGCCCACCCTGATCAAGCTGTTGGAGACCGAGAAGATCCCCCACCGCAAGGTGGGAACCCACCGCCGCATCCGGTTCTCAGACCTGCACGACTTCAAGAAGGCCGACGACGCCGAGCGGCGCGCTGCGGCTGACGAGCTCACAGCTCTAACCGAGGAGTTGGGTCTCTACTGAGCATGGGGTTCAGAGCTTTTCCCGCCGATCAGCTCAGCCAGTTTGGCATCGAGGCAAAGACCGCTGACGCGTTCATCCTCGATCAGATCTATCTTGCCCGCGATTCCCTCGTGAGCATCGTGGCTCAGATCGCCGCGAGCAGGAAGAAGCCGCCGCAGGACGTCAACGACGTGCTCGATTCGCTCCAGAAGGACGGACAACTACTCTCTGCGGCGGCACTGCGCGTCATCCACTAGGCCCATCCCAGGGGCCGCCTACGCGCCGACGCTACGGGATGAGCGCCACCCGGCTGATCAAGAGGTCCAGCTCGCGCACGTTGACGCGGTCGCCCAGCTTCAGCTTGATCTGGCCAGCGCGCGTCCACAGCTCCATCTCCGTGTTCGCGCCCAGGAAGCCAGCCGTCTCCGAGGACCACATGTTGATCGAGCGGTAAGGCAGCGAATACATCTCCACCTTCTTGCCCGTAATCCCCTGCGAGTCGCGCACGATCAGGCGCAGGTTGGTAAACACCGCCGCGTCCCGCAGCGTCTTGAACGCCCGCACCGGCACCTCGCCCTCGATGAGGATCTCCGGCAGGTCCTTGGGGAAGGGGCACTCCTCGATCAGGGTCCACTCGACTACTGCTGCCGGTTCCATCGCTTCTCCTCGCTGCGTTGCGGTTTCGCCGTTCAGGCTACGCGCCGGCCCGCCCCTTGTCAGCGCCTTGGCGCCCTCTTGTTGCCCCACCCCCGCCGCGTGAAACACCATTTTTCACGCAGGGGCGTGGGGTACGACGCCGCCGCCCCACCTCCCCTCCCCTGCGGCCGCCACGCAGGGCGGGCAGGGAATTGGGGCGGGGGGGGCGGCAGTGTCGGCCCTCCTGGCCTACTCCTCCTCGCCGGCGGGGCGAACCGGGCCGCCGTAAATCTCATCCACCTGGGCGGCGAAGCGGGCGATGACCTCCGCGCGCTTGACCTTCAGGGAGGGGGTGAGCAGGCCGTTGGCCTCGGTGAAGTCCGTGGTGAGGACCTTGATCTTGCGGATCGCCTCCGCGCGCGAGACGTGCCTGTTGGCGCGCTCCACTGCGCGGTCCAGGGCGGCCAGCACCTCCGGGTGGGTAGCGGCCTCCGTGACCGGCATGGCGGGCAGGGCGTGGTTCTTCAGCCAGCCCGGCAGCATCTCCTCATCCAGGGTCACCAGGGCGGCGACGAACGGACGCTGGTCGCCCACCACCACGACCTGGCTGATCAGCGGGTGGCCGCGCAGCGGGTCCTCCAGGGCCGCCGGGGCCACGTTCTTGCCGCCCGCCGTGACGATGATTTCCTTGGCGCGGCCCGTAATGCGCACGTAGCCGTCGGAGTCCAGAGAGCCCAGGTCGCCCGTGCGGAACCAGCCGTCCTCGGTGAACGCGGCCGCCGTGGCCTCCGGGGCGTTGTGGTAGCCCTGGAACACCGAGGGGCCCTTGATGAGGATCTCGCCGTCGTCACTAATGCGCACCTGCAGCGGCGGCAGCGCCGGACCCACCGTGCCGATCTTGGAAAGCGTGGGCGTGTTCACCGACAGCGGGCCCACCGTCTCCGTCAGCCCGTAGCCCTCCAAGACCGGCAGGCCCAAGCCCGTGTAGAAGTGCGCCAGGCGCGTGGACAGCGGCGCGCCACCGGAGATGATGAAGCCCGCGTTGCCGCCCACCAGGGCACGGATCTTGGCGTACACCAGGCGGTCGGCGATGGCACGCTGGAGGCGCAAAGAAGCAGGGGCCGGGCCCTTCTCCAGCGCCCGCGAGTACGCGATCGCCACCTTGGCCGACCAACGGAACAGCTTCTGCTTCAACCCGCCGCCGGTCTTCGCGTCGGCCGAGTTGTAGATCTTCTCCAGCACCCGCGGCACCGCCAGCAGGTAGGAGGGCTTGAAGGTGGCCAGGTCCGCCAACAGGTTCTTGGTGTCCGGGGTGTGGCCCAAGATGCCCTCGCCGGAGAGCTGGAAGACCTGCAAGAAGCGGGCGAACACATGCGCCAGCGGGAGGAACAGCAGCAGGCGCGAGTCCTGCCCCATCGCCACCTCCGGCATCCACGCGTGGGAGTTGACCGCCAGGTCCGTGAAGTTACCGTGCGTAATCACCGTGCCCTTGGGGCGGCCCGTAGTGCCCGACGTGTAGACGATCGTCGCCAGGCTCGCCGTGGTCAACGCGGCGGTGCGCTCCGCGACGGCGCCGGGCGGAACGTCGGCCCCCATCGCCTGAATCTGGTCAATCGCGTCCGTGTCCAGGGAGAACAGGTGCGCCTGCGGCAGCCCGGCGGCCTGGCAGGCGGTGCGCGCCAACTCCAGCTGCGTGGTGGTCTCCGTAACCACGGCGCGCACCTCCGCGTCCCGCACGATGTACTCGATCTGCTCCCCCGACGAGGTCTCATAGATCGGCACCGGCACCAGGCCCGCCGCCCAACACGAGTAGTCCAGCAGCGTCCACTCGTAGCGGGTGCGGGACATGATCGCCACGCGCGCGCCCGCCTCCAGGCCCAGCCCGATCAGGCCGGCTGCCGTACGCTCCACCTCCTCACTGAACTGCGCGGCCGTGAGGTAACGCCAGTTCGTGCCCAGCGCGTCCTTCACCGCCAGCAGCGGGCGGTCCGCGCTGCGCTCCACGCGCGCCGCCAACAGCGAGGGGATCGTGGTGCGCTCGGTGACCTCCACCAGGCGCGGGGCGGTCCACTGGATCACGCGGCCGTCGGCGGCGCGGGTCGGTTCGCCGACGTTCCCGCGCGGCCCCTGCGCGCGTTGAGGGGCGGCGGGGGTGGGGGCGGGGCGGCTTGCGACGGGGGTGGGTGTGCCGGGGGTGGGGTGATCGCCCGAGGTGGGGGTGGTGGCCGGGTTCATCCTTGAGTCCTTAGTCTGAGGGGGCGCGGCAAGCTACTGATAGCGGGCCGCTATGCACCTTACTCCCGTGAGTGGGCGAGGTGGGGGACTCAGGAACGTGGGCGGGAAATGGCGGCTGGCGCATTGGGGCCGCAATTCGTTCCAAATTTGGACCACCTAGACCTTATGCACTCGACCTAGACCTTGCGTGGTGCTCTACGGTCTAGGTCGGCTGCACAAGGTCTAGGCCGTACGAATTTGAACCACCCGGTGCGGCACTGGAGGGATGGGGTGCACCCCACGAAAGGCGCTGCCTCCACGCAGTCCGGCTCTCACGGGCCGAGCAACGCCAGGGGCACTACAGCGACTCCATCCGGGCGGCGGTAGGCGACTGGGCCTGTGTTGACAACCATCAGATCAACTACGCGACCAGGCATCTGCTCACGCAACCACAACAGGTGACGAACGTCAGCATCGGTAACGGCACCAGAGAGCTTCACCTCAACCCCGATCACCTGTCCCTCTGCCCCCTCGACGATCAAGTCGACTTCCCGATCTCCTCCAAACAGGCGAAGGTGCGCGACAGTCGCTTCTGCGGCCTGCGCCATTACACGCACTCCCAAAGCAACTAGCGACTCAAAGAGCGGTCCCACCAGGTGCGCTCCACCTGCAGAGACCAACGTCGCCTCAGTCAGGCCTAACAGCCTTACCGCTAGGGCAGGGTCGGCAAGCTGATGCTTTGGCCCCTGCTGTAGGCGCTTGAACGGATTGTTGCTAGGCAGCCAGCCCGGGATGGGATCGAGAAGCCATAGTCGTGCCAGGTGCTCCCTGTAATGCTCGGTTGTAGCCTTGGAGGGTTGACTCCCATCCCCGCCGGTGGTTGCGTCAAGAATCTTTGAGTAAGAGGTGGTCGTGGAAGACGCTGCAGCGTAAGCAGCTAGCCATCTGCGAAGAACCTCAGGACGGCGCACGTCATATCCCTGGTCGGGGAGGTCTCGATCGATCACCCTTTGCAGGTAGGAGTCCAGCAGCGCCCGCCTGGCCCTAGGGCTTGCACCCATGATGCCTGGCAAGCCACTCGAAACGATTGCCCGCGCGTAGTCAGCTAGCTCGAATCTGCAGGCGCCTGTCACCTCCCTGTCTCCATTCAAAAGGGCAGAGAGAGAAACCGCGGGCGTGCAAAGACCCCGCTCATGCAGCGCCATGGGCCGCATCCGCAAGGAGAGAATTCTCCCCGCACCCGAATGCGTACCGACGGAATCGACCGGCGTAGCAGAGCCAGTGAGTAGAAAACGCCCGGGAGGGGCACCGCTGTCCACACTCCGCCGCACCGCGTCCCAAACCTGCGGCAAGCGCTGCCACTCGTCTATTAGCGCCGTACCTGACGCGAGCGTGGAGAGCGAAAAGTCAGCTCGCACAACCTCCAGCTGGGCTGGGTCGTCCAGCTGCCAAACCGAATCGGCACGCCGACTGGCTGTGGCGGTCTTCCCTACGCCCTTAGGGCCGTCCAAGGCGATAGCGGGGACCTCAGCCAGAAGCTGGTCCAACTCGGCATCCACCGTGCGTGGCAGGTACTCCATGAGACCAGACCCTACCCTACTAGCCCATTCACGGCAGATGGACTAGCCCATCCACGGGCCGCAAACTATGCCATTCACGACCCCGCTACTATCTCATCCACGGGCCATGAACTAGCCCATTCACGGGCCTTGAACTAGCCCATTAACGTCACGCATGCTTGACCCGCGGGCGGCGACGCTACGCGAGAAGGTAATCGACGCCCTCAAGGCGTGGTGGGGCAGGTTCGGGAACGGCAACGGGCGGTAGGCACGGCGCTCCCGGGCTACGGCTCAGCGGACCGGACAGCCCAAACCTCTCCGGCAGCTGCCCCCAACACGCTTCTGCGCCTCCTACGCCCCGAACGGACGCGGCGCCGTTCTCTGGGCCAGCGCCTCTTCCATGACAGACACGTCTTTCCCGGCAAGTCCCGCGCGCCGCGCGTACTGCTCCCAGCCGGCAACAAGCAGCCGCAACTCGGAGATGCGCACCCTTGCGTCGGCCGGCGGAACGTCGCACGCCTCAGCAAATCCGATCAGGGCGTCCATCTCCTCCGGGAACGTGTCAGCACCCATGATTGACGTTGACCGCCGCGCCCCCGGGTGCGGGTTCGGGTTGACGTCAAAGGCGGGGGCCAGGCTCCACCCGCCCTCGCGCCACAGAAAACCGTGGTTGCGCAGGTGATCGTCCGTATTTCCAAGCAGCACGCTCAGCACCACGCGATCAAACAACTCGCCCAGATCATGCGCCGGACTGCCGGACAGATCCCGGACCGAATCAGCCAGGTCCAGGTAGTCGGCGTGTTCGCCATCGCGCATACCAAGTGCCGTCATGGCGCTGATGTAGGGCACCCTTGTCCCGTCGCGCTCACGGTCGAACCTGCGCACGATCAGGACGTTGCGCGGCCCCACCTTTGCCACCTCGAACTCCGGCACCCCCACGCCCGCTGCCCGCAGGATACTCAGTGCAACACCTTCCCACGCCAGCACGTCCCACTGGTCGGAGGCGTGGGGGAACTTTGCGATCGCCAAAGCCCCATCCCCCAACGTGACCGACGCCTTTGGGCGCGCCCCACCTAGGCCCGTGGTCCCCGTATCCAGCAATGCCTTGACGGCCAGCCCCGGGTCTTCATCCCCCGAGACCTGATCGGCCAAGTGCAACAGATGCGGCAGAGAAACCATCGGCGGCACAGCGGATGCCCTGCCAACAAACTCGCCGCCAGGAGCCTTGAACCGCAACGCTCCCTGCCGGGTGTTGTCAGAGACCCCCAGCAGGTAGTCCAGGTCATCCAGTTTCCGTGGCGCACGCTTCTCCTCCGCCGCCTGCAGCCGCTCAGCCTTGTCCAGAAGGTTGCGGCCCCACCTGTCGGGGGCCGTATCCCCGAAGGCTCCTAACAAGCCCGGGAAGTACTGCGGGCTGCTGCCCAGGGTCAAGTTCGGGTCTATGTTGGGGCCGCCCGCGTTCAGGTAGGTGGGGTCGTACGCAAAGGTGGTGGTCACCCCGGCCCTACTGCGCGTGAAGAACGCGTGCCCCACAAGAACGGGGACGCCCGTCTGCCCAGACACGCCGGCCACATCCAGATAGACCTCTACCCGGGTCATTGCGCCCTCCTGCGGGTGAGCCGGTCCGCGCGCAGCTTTCCGATGTCCGTTCGCAGCGGGTCCGTGGCGTCCACCACCGCCTGCAACTGCCCCAGCGCGCGCAAGACCTGCGCGACCGAGGAGAAGGACACCGTCGGATCTCCTTGTTCGATCTTGCGCAGCGTGTCGCGCGAGATGCTCGCACGCTCAACCGTCTGCTGCGCGGTCACTCCCAGCACCATGCGCCACTGGCGGATGTGCTCACCGAACTCCTTCAACTCCCGCTGGATGCGATAACCGGCCACTTCTCCCACCCCCTTATGACGCTCATCTTAGCCATAACTCCCGATTACGGCGATGCTGGCCGCCATTGGCAAACCCGAGGTGTGACGACCACGCAGGCCGCCCACCACCGGGAGCCAAGCGCAATTCCCGCACCTGACCGCCACTCGCTAACCCTCCCTACTTCGACCAACACCCCGCCCTCATCCGGCTCTCCTCAGAGGAGGGCGTCGTTGTGGCTATCTCGAGGCGGCGGGTCTGTACTCGGGCGGGCCAAGCCCCGCTGGGCGGGAATCTTCCATGCCGCTTGGGGCGCCCAGCGCTGCGCCAGGTGAACCCAGCATCGGCGAAACGCTGCATTAGTTGACGTTGGGTGGTTTTGGTGCCGTGGGGCAGTTCCTCCGGGGCATCAAAACCACCCAACACCAAGTTTTGTCGCCCGTTGCGACTCTTGTCGCCCGAGTCGACTGTCGCTCGAAACGACCGGGCACACCCACGCCCCGGATTGTGAAGAGCTACCAAAGGTACCGCTCCTCGCACTACCCAACACTGTTTGACGCAGCATGAATGCGAGCAGCAATATCCGCGAATGCAGGACGATCACCCAAGCGTTGGGTTATCCCGACCCCTTCGTAACTGTCCAGGTTTTCTAGGTCTATCCGGCCTGCCCCTTCAACAAGCAAGCTACTCTTAATTGCCCTCTGCGCCTGGGGATTCCAGATTCTCGATTCCTTCACAAATGAGCACGCCCCACTTACACTACCAAGCAAAGCAGGTGCCCATGCGAAGTCAGAATTGCTAGTAAGCTTCTCTTTTACAACTCTAGACAGCAGAGCACAGTACCAGTCCGCGAACTGCATAGCCGCATATCATGAGCTTTCTACCTGCGTAGGAATCTCCACCAGCCGAACCATATGCTCTTGACCTTGCGCAAACATCTGGGCAGAGATCACGTCGATCGCATGCTTCCTGTTAGCGTCATCAACCTGGTCTAGGAAAATGTAAACATTTTTCTCTTGACTTGCCGCGAAACGGGCAATGCGATGCACGGCACCAATAAGCGCTGACGACGACCGTTCTCGGATGCGCTGCCTATCCTTGGGGCTTTCTTTGCGCGGCTTCAACTCGCCATAGAAAAAGAATCTGCCATGATTCCTTCGAAGCCCCCACGCCAACTGAACAAGCAGCCGAGTCGTCTCGCTCCCATACTTCTCGTATGCGCCGCGAGTTAGTAGCTCTGCCCCTTTCTTTTCCCACGAATGGGGATCTTCAGCATCGCTGATTTCGTTGACAAAGTAGCTACTTTTGGCTACATGGACACACTTGGAAAACTGGCGAAGATAACCATCAGGAAGGACGAAGCCAGCATAGCCAAAGACTGGACTATGGCTATACTTGGGATGGTCGGACCCCCAATAGGGGCCGACATGACCAAACTCATCCAGGTACGCAATCAGCACCCAAGCCCCTTAGACGTAGCAAGGTGTAGCACGGGGGCCTAAGACCTTAGCCTTAGACCCCCGGAAGTGGCTCGCGGCTCGCATGTGAGCTCGACGCCGGTTTCACCGTACTCTGTTCCGGGCCTCTGTTCAAGTGGAATGAGAAGTACCCCGCCCCTCATACCCAGCGCCGCTCCCGCCGCCCGCTTAGCCTTGAAGCATGAGTGGCGTCCCATCCGATTCACCTGTCCTCGCCCACCCCCACGCCGCGGCCACCGCCGCCCTGTTGGAGCACCTGGGCGCTAGCGCCACTTCCGGACTCTCGGCCGCCGACGCCGCCTCCCGCCTTGCCTCGCACGGCCCCAACGAGCTTCCCTCCAAGCCCCCCACCCCCCTGTGGCGGCGCGTGCTGGAGCAGTTCCGCGACCCGCTGGTGATCCTGCTGCTCGTCGCCATCGTCATCTCGACGGTGGCGTGGGCGATCGAGGGTGCCCACGGCGCCCCCATCGACTCCCTGGTAATCGCAGCGGTGATCATCCTGAACGCCGCCATCGGCCTGATCCAGGAGTCCAAGGCCGCCTCCGCCGTGGCAGCCCTGCAACAGATGACGCAGGCGCAGGCCACCGTGATCCGCGACGGCCAGCGCACCGAGCTGCCCGCCTCCCAGCTGGTCCCCGGTGACGTGATCCTGCTTGCCGAGGGCGACCAGGTCCCCGCCGACGCCCGCCTGCTACGCGCCGAGGCCCTGCGCGTCATCGAATCCTCCCTGACCGGCGAGTCCGAGCCCGTCACCAAAACCAACGCCCCCACGCCGGCGACCTCCGCGCCAGCCCCCACGCCGGCCCACCCCGGCGCCGCCCCCGCACCGGCCAGCCCAACGCCGGCCGCCACGCAGACCGCGCCGCCCTCGTCCGAGCGGCGGGTGGACGACGTCGGCCACCAAACCGCCCCCAGCGCTTCGCCGCAGCAAGACACGGCCACCAACGGGACTCTGCCGGCCGACACGCCGCTGGCCGAGCGCACCAACATGGTGTTTCGCGGCACGTCGGTGGCCCAGGGCAGCGCCACGGCTCTCGTGACGGCCACGGGGCGCGCCACGCAGATGGGCGAGATCGCGCTCATGCTGAACTCGGTGGAGGACGCCCCCACGCCGCTGCAACGGGAGATCACGCAGGTCTCCAAGGTGCTCGGCATCGTGGTGGGCCTGATCGCGGTGGCGGTCGTGGCGGTAATGCTGGCAATCAACGGCGTGGACACCCCGCAGGCGATCATCGAGTCGCTGCTGCTGGGCGTGTCGCTGGCGGTGGCGGCAGTGCCGGAGAGCCTGCCTGCCATCCTCTCACTGGTGCTGGCGCTGGGGGTGCGGCGCATGGCGGCCCATCGCGCGGTGGTGAAGAAGCTGACGAGCGTGGAGACGCTGGGTTCGGCCAGCGTGATCTGCTCGGACAAGACCGGCACACTCACCAAGAGCGAGATGACGATCCAGGAGGTGGTCACCGCCTCGGGCGCCACGATCGTCTCCGGGGTGGGCTACCTGCCGGAGGGGGACCTGGGCCCGGACGCCGACCGCGACTACGTGATGGACTCCCCCGCCCTGACCGGGCCGCGCCGCGACGAGGTCACCGCCACGCTGCTGGGCGGCACGCTGGCCTCCGACGCGGAGCTGGCGCGCGGCGAGGACGGCACCTGGCGCATCCTGGGCGACCCCACCGAGGGCGCGTTCTTCGTGGCGGAGGGCAAACTGGCCCTGAGCGGCAACGACACCGCCGACGCCCCCTCCCGCCGCGCAGAGGACTACACGCGCCTGTCTTCCATCCCCTTCACCTCGGACCGCAAGATGATGAGCGTGATCTGCCGGCACGAGCCGCGCGGGCAGGTCTTCGTTTTCTCCAAGGGCGCGCCCGACGTGCTGCTGGAGCGCTGCACCCGCATCGTGCGCGGCGGCGAGGTGGTGGACCTGGACGAGCCCACGCGCTCCCACCTGCTCGCCGAGGTAAGCGACATGTCCGGCCGCGCCCTGCGCACCCTGGCCACCGCCTACCGCCCGCTTTCAGACAGCGAGGCCGCCGCCTTTGACTCCCCTGTGCACGACGCCTCTCCTGCCGCCCCCAGCGATGAAGAGGTGGAGTCCGGCCTGATCCTGACCGGCATCGTCGGGATAATTGACCCGCCCAGGCCGGAGGCCGCTGCGGCGGTGGCTGAGGCCCTGCGGGCCGGGGTGCGAGTCATGATGATCACGGGCGACCACCCGGCCACAGCTGGGCGTATCGCTGCGGACCTGGGGATTGCCCCAGTGGGTGCCCGCGTACTGACCGGTGGGGAGCTGAGCCTGCTCAGCCCTGCCGAGCTTAGCCAGGCCGTGCGGGAGGTGAGCGTGTACGCGCGCGTGGCTCCCGCCCACAAGATGGCGATCGTGAAGTGCCTGCAGGCCGATGGTGAGACGGTGGCAATGACCGGCGATGGCGTGAATGACGCACCCGCGCTGCGCCAGGCAGACATCGGTGTGGCCATGGGCATCACGGGCACGCAGGTGACCAAGGAGGCCGGCACGATGGTGCTGGCTGACGACAACTTCGCCACGATCGTCTCCGCCGTCCGCGAGGGCCGCCGCATCTTTGACAACATCCGTAAGTTCCTGCGCTACCTGCTCTCTTCCAACATGGGTGAGGTCATGACCGTGTTCGGCGGCGTGCTGCTGGCGGGCATATTCGGACTGCGCGGCGAGTCCGGCGCCGTGATTGTGCCGCTGGTGGCCACGCAGATCCTGTGGATCAACCTGATCACCGACTCCGGCCCCGCCCTGGCGATGGGCGTGGACCCCGCCACTGGTGACCTGATGGGGCGCGGCCCACGCCGAACCACCGACCGCATCATCGACAAGCGCATGTGGGGCGGCATTCTGGGCGTGGGGGCGGTGATGGCGGCAGTGACGTTGTTGACCTTCGATTACTTCCTGCCGGGTGGCCTCTTTGCCGGCACCGACTCCGTGGAGGTGGCGCGCACGGCCGCGTTCACCACCCTGGTGTTCGCTCAGCTTTTCAACACGTTCAACTCCCGCTCCGACGAGCTGAGCGCCTTCACCCGCATTTTCACCAACGGCTGGTTGTGGGCGTCGCTCGCTTTGGGAGTCGTGCTGCAGTGGGCGGTGGTGGAACTGCCCTTCTTCCAGGCCGCCTTCTCCACCGCCGCGCTGGACCTGCGGCACTGGGCAATCAGCGTGGGCATGGCGAGCGTAGTGCTCTGGTACGACGAGTTGCGCAAGGCGGTGACGCGCGCCCGGGCGGCTAGCGGCAAGCGGGGCGGTGGTGGGCTGGGCAACTAACTGGGCTCTCCTCTTGCCTCTTACCTGCTCCGCGTTAAACTCATTGATTGCCTTAGCCTTGCGCAACTGCGCTGATTAGGAGCTGAGGAGCAGCCACCCACTGGCTTCGCGGCCCCGCCCGGCGGCAAAGAATCCCCCTCCGCAGCTAAACCTTGCTGCGGCGTTAATCCCCCTTTCGGAGGCAACGTGCTCTTCCATTCAAATTCAATATCCCGCAGGGCTCTGCCCACCCTGGCGATTGTTCCAGTCGCCTTGGGGTTGCTTTCCCCTGCGCCGGCAGCCTTGGCCACTCCGCTAAGCGAGACCGCTCCTGCCGCAGTGGCAGCCAATGAAAGTGTCATCAACATTGGGGACTTGATCTGGGAAGACAAGAACGGAAACGGCATCCAGGAGGAGGGAGAACCCGGTATTCCCAATGTGAGCGTCTTCCTCAGCCGCACCGACAACCAACCGATCCGCCCCCCTCTGCGCCCGTTTACTACCACGAACGCATCTGGCCACTACTCCTTCACTGGCTTGCCCGTACCGATCTACGGAGTGCGTTACAAGGTGTTTGCCCGTACCCCGCAGGGTTACAAGCCAACGCTCGTAAAGCAGGGCGGAAACAACGAGCTGGACTCCAACGAAACCCCCTCTCACGTCTTCAATGTGGATGAGAACGGCGGTACCAACAACTCCATCGACTTTGGCTTTGTGCGTCTGCCGTCCAGCGTGGACATCGAGACCTATAGCGGCGAGTGGGGCGGCGTAGTTTTCCAGGGAGATGCCCCCGTTCTCAAGGACGGCGAGCCCGACCCGCTTCCTGCCGGAGACCACGACACCGTTGCCACTGCCCTGGAAGTCGCGAAGGATGCCCCGCAGCAGGTCAAGGTCCGCGTCACCAACACCGGCATGCACCCGCTGAAGAACATTTCCATTAGCTACGAGGTTGAAAACGGCCCGGCGCTGAGCAACTTCTCTTGCCGCATCGGTTCCCACGATTACAAGGCAGCCAACGGCCGCGTGGCACCGGACCCCTCTTACAGCCTCCCCGCCAAGGGAGTCATCAGCTGCACCGCAGAAATGGCCGCTATGCGGATCTACTCCACCCACGCGAACGTGGTTACCTTCACCGGCACCCCCGTCGCTGGCGGCGACGAACTGACAGTAAGCGACGAGTGGCACGCCAAGGTCAAGCCGGCTATCCCGGTTGACCCAGCGCCTACTCCGACCCCCAAGCCCAGCGTCACTGTCACGCCGCAACCCTCGATGACCGCCACCGTCACTCCCGCTCCCAAGCCGAGCGTTTCCGTCACTCCGACCCCCAAGCCCAGCGTCACTGTCACGCCGCAACCCTCGATGACCCCCACCGTCACGCCCACTCCCGAGCCGAGCCTCACCCCGTCCGCAGCCCCGGCTCCGGGCACCGTGCACCGCATCGCTGGGGACAACCGCGTAGCAACCGCCGTGAAGGCAGCTAACTCTGCCGTCTTCACCGGCGACGCTGCCGTGCTCGTCTCCGGTAGCGGCTTCGCCGACGCCGTTGCAGCCGGACCGTTGGCTGCCACAGTAGAGGGCCCCCTCCTGCTGACCACGGCTAAGCAGCTGGAGCCAATGGTGCTAGAGGTGCTGAAGAACAAGGGCATTAAGAAGGTCTACGTGGTGGGCGGCACCACTTCCGTGGCGGAAGGCAAGTTGGCCGCTCTGCGCTCAGCCAACTTCAACGCTGTTCGCGTGGCGGGTGGCACCCGTTACGAGACTGCCGTTGCCGTCGCCAAGGAGGTGGCAGCTAACGGGGCAGTGGATCGAATCTTCGTTGCCGACGGCACCCAGTTCCCCGACGCGCTGGCGGCCGGGCCGGCCGCCGCCCGCAGCGGCGGCGTGATCGTTCTTTCCGCCGGCGCCACCCTTCCTGCCCCTACTAAGGCTTTCCTGGCCAAGCACGCCGCCCTTGGAAAGGTGGCAGTGGGTGGCCCTGCCGCCAAGGCCCTGGCAGGCGGAGCCGGCAAGCTGACGGTCGTGGCCGGCGCAGACAGGGAGGGCACCGCTGCCCTGCTGGCCGAGCGCTTTGCCTCGCAGGCAACCTCCGCAGTGCTGGCCTCTGGCGCCACCTACGCCGACGCCCTGCCGGGCGGCGCACTGGCTGCCGCCATGGGAGCCCCACTGCTGCTGAGCAAGCAAGCCGCGCTCTCCCCAGCCACCGCCAAGTACCTGCAGGATCACAAGGTGATCCGCCACGTGGAGATCATCGGCGGCACAGGAACCCTGCAGGCTGCCGTCCAGCGTTCTGTGGTCGGCATCATCAGCAAGCGCTAAGGCGCTCAAGGCTAAGGGTGGGGCAGCGAGCCATTTGGCCCGCTGCCCCACCCTTTTCTACCGCCTCCGTCTTTAGCTAGGCAGTTAGTTGCTCCAATGCGTCGAGTACTGCGTTTACGTTGTCCTCCTGGCCCTCTGCCGGCGTGAAGGCGCCGTCCTGGACCTCGGAGACAAGGCTGAAGGAGAGCACCTGCTCCACCTCCGGCATCTTGAATCCGGCCGCGGTGTTGCGCCACACGGAGATGGCCTTTAGTCCGCCGCCGTATCCATACCCGGCGAAGGCAACGGGCTTGCCCTGCCATTCCTCACCCAGGGTGTCCACTGCGTTCTTGAACGGGGCCGGGACGGAGTAGTTGTACTCGGGGGTAACAAACACGAACCCGTCGAAGGAATCGATCTTGGCGGACCACTCCCGGACGCGAGGGTCCGAGTATTCCTTGTTCATGCCCTTGGGGGAAACCGGCCCGTTGAAGAAGGGCAGCTCAAAGTCCACCAGGTCCACCAGCTCATAGACCGCCTCGCCACTGCGCCCCTGGGCGATACCGTCAACCCACTTGGCAATCTGGTCGCCAAATCGGCCCTCACGGGTGGAGCCAAGAATGATTGCAATGCGCATGTTCTTCCTTTCCAAGCAGTCCAGCTCCGGACGCTAGGTACCGTTGCATTATCGAGAATACTGGCGCTAGTACACCGTAGAGCCGCGAAGCAGCCTCGCCACGCGAGGCTGCCCGCCGGCACAGCCGCCATATTATTTTTACTTTGAAGCACTTGCGACGAGGGCTCGGTGCGACGGATCACAGCCGCTGGATTTGCGTTCGACACCCACCGCCAGTTAGACTTCTCAAGTCGCAAGACAATGCGCCCGTAGCTCAATGGATAGAGCATCTGACTACGGATCAGAAGGTTAGGGGTTCGAGTCCCTTCGGGCGCGCAGAGGATCCGCTCCGCAATCGCGTAGCGGATTTTTTGTTGCCCGAGCACCGGATCGGGGCTATAGGACAAAATGTGTTGCTTTGGGGCTTGGTTTTCGTTGTGTTTGTTGGGCAAAGTGGGGTTTGAAGTTGGGGGCTAATGCTCAAAAAGTGTGTAAATCTCGGGCGTGTCTTGGGGTGTTCAGGTGGTTCTTCCTGCCCAGCCTTTGCGTGTGTGGTTGCCGTCTTCGGGTCAAGTCCCTTTGAGTGGTGTAACAGTCCTTCAAGGTGCTGGTAAGGGGTTAGGCGGTTAGTGCGGGGAGGGGGTGGGTGATGGTTTGGATGTCGTCGTTGGGGACGAGGTGGAGACGACAGCGGGTGAGGGCATCGAGGCTGAGGTAGCGGCGTCGTTGGGCCCATTGGTCGGTTTGTTCGGCCAGGACGGCTCCGACGAGGCGGGTGACGGCCTCTCGGTTGGGAAAGATTCCTACTGAGTCGGTTCTGCGGCGGATCTCCTTGTTGAGGCGCTCATGGGGATTGTTGGACCAGATCTGGGGCCATACGTCTTTGGGAAAGGCGGTCAAGGCCAGCCAATCCGCCCGGGCTGCGTCCAGGTGCTCGGCCACTGCAGGGATCTTGTCGGCAACGTAGTCCAGTAGTCGGTCGAACTGAGCGTGGACACTGGCAGCGTCGGGCTGGTCGTAGACGGAGGGCCACATCGCCTTGACGGCGGGCCACAGGCTCTTGGGGGTGGCGCTCATGAGGTTGGCGGCGTAGTGGGTAGGGCACCTCTGCCAGGAGGCCCCTGGCAGGTTCGCTCCGATCGCGTCAACTAGGCCTGCGTGAGCGTCGCTGGTGACCAGAGGCACCCCGCCAAGGACTTGGGCGACCAGGTCAGCGAAGAATGCGTTGCCTGCCGTGCCGGTCTCGGCGGTGGCGACCTGGGTGCCCAGGACCTCGCGGCGTGCGTCAGCGTTGACGCCGGTGGCAACCATGACAACGGCGTTGACGACGCGTCCACCTTCACGGACCTTCATCGTCAGTGCGTCGGCAGCCACGAAGGTGAATGGGCCGGCTTCATCCAGGGGGCGGTGGCGCTAAACGTTGCGCTGCGTGACTCTCTCGGGGCTGGGCTGGCCCCACTGGGCGCCGCACACGGCGTGCGCGTGGGCAGACAGCAGCGCGTTGATCACCGTCTGCAGCAGATCACGCATCAGGTCGGGCCAAGCTTCGGCCAGAGCTTCACTCAGCAGGCCGGCAGGATCGACAATATGAGGAGCGGTCATCGTAACGAGTCCTTTCGAGCGGGTTGTAGGAGATTCCTCGAAGGATCACACGGTGACCGCGCCTACATCCACAAGCCGGGCCGACCACCAAGTGGTTACACCACAATGCGGGACTCACCTGCAACCCCACCCACCCAAAAGCAACACATTTTGTCCTATAACCCCAGACATGGCCCACCGGCCCATCGCCCCAGCAGGCGGCCCACCGACCCTCAAGGCGGCCCACCGACCCTCAAGGCGGCCCACCGACCCTCAAGGCGCCCCGCTGGCTCCGCGTCGATGCCCTGTCACAGCACTCCCCCGCCGAAACTTGTCCAACCCCCACGGAACTTGTCCTTAGCGGGGTGCCTACGGACAAGGCCCAACGCGGTTTGACAAGTTTCGGCGAATCGAGGAGCGGGCGGGCACGCCGCTCGGGAACGCAAAAGCCCGGAACCCTGACGGGCTCCGGGCATTCGCGGAGACGGCGGGATTTGAACCCGCGAGGGGCGTGAACCCCTACCTCCTTAGCAGGGAGGCGCACTCGACCTGGCTATGCGACGTCTCCAGGCCCGCCTATCTTAACCAAAGTCCACTGCCACGCAAAACCTGAGCCCGGGAGTGGTTGATCACCACTCCCGGGCTCCTCTGGCGGAGAGTAAGGGATTCGAACCCTTGGTGCGGGGTCACCGCACAACAGTTTTCAAGACTGTCACCTTCGGCCGCTCGGACAACTCTCCTTACCCGCCCATTCTGGCAGCTTCCCGCCAGGGTCGGCAAAACCGCAGCGAAGATCGCGCGTGGGAGCGCACCGAGCCCCGCCACGCAGCCAGGCCCAGCAGTGGACCCGCGCAGCCATGCCGCCACGCCGCCGCGCGGACGCGCTAGAGCTTGACCTTGGCCGCCGCCGCGCGCTCGGCGCGCAGCCGCTGCTGCAGCTCCACCTCCACGGGCGCCAGGTCTGCAACGCCCACCCCGAGAGCGCGGGCCAGCAGCGCGTCAGCCAGCTGAGGGTTGCGCGCCAGCACCGGGCCGTGCGCGTAGGTGCCCAGCACGGAGCCCGCAATGGCCCCGTCCAACCGCCCGTCCGTGGCCCCGTCCTTCGCGCCGTTGCCCCACCCGGACAGCACCTCGCCCAGCGGCGCCGCGTCCGGCCCCAGCTCGGTGCGGCCGCCGTGGTTTTCAAAGCCCAGCAGAACGTCGTCCACTGCCCAATCCGCAAGCAGGCTGGAGGGCTTGACCGCCAGTTCGCCGATCATGCGCGACCCGCTCGGGGTGGTGCGCGCGTCGATCAGGCCGCAGCCCTGCACGCGGCGGCCCTCGGCGTCGGTGAACCACTCCCCTAGCACCTGCAGGCCGGCGCAGATCGCCAGCACCGGCGCGCCGCGCTCCACGGCGCGGGCCAGGCCGCCGTCGGCCAGCAGGTGGGCAGCCGCCAGCGACTGCGCCACGTCCTCCCCGCCACCCAGCGCGTAGATGTCCAGGGAGTCGGGGATCGGCTCGCCGTAGTGGACCGTGAGCACCTGGGCGTCGTACCCGCGCGCCCGCGCCCGGTGCGCCAACACCACCGCGTTGCCGCTGTCACCGTAGGTGCCCAGCAGGTCCGGCAGGATCAAACCAATGCGCAGGGTCATCGCCGCGCCTCCTCGCTCTTCTCGCCGCCGCTGACCTCCGGCTCCCCACCGGTCACCGCGCTCTCGCAGGCGGCCCCGGCCCCGGAAGCGCCCGTGCGGGCCGTCAGGGTGGCCCCCGCGCTGCCCGTGGGGGTGAAGTAGCCGGCCAGGGTGAGCTCGCGGTAGTAGTCGCGGAAGGCCGTGTAGTTCAGCAGCCCCTCCACGGTGCCGTTGGGGCAGCAGGCCACGGCCTGCGCCGGGGTCTCCACCACCCTGTGCGGGATGCCCGCGTAGGTCAGGCGCACGGAGAGGTCGGCCACGCGCTCGCCGCACGCGATCACGGGACCGCCGGCGTCCGCGTAGCGCTTGACGGCGGTGAAGTCCACGTCCCACAGCCAGGACAGGTCCTCCCCGTCCGGGATCTGCCCGTTGACGGCCAGCAGCACCGAGTCCGCGTCCGGGTTGAACATGCTCATCGACTCCTGCCAGCCGGCCGGGTTCTTCGCCAGCAGCAGGCGCACCTCGCGGCCGTCCACGCGCACGCTGGAGTAGCGCCCGGCCACCTCCCGCAGCTCGGCCAGCACGGCCGCCGCGAGCGCACTCTGCGCGCCTAGCCGCACCGCCGCAGCCAGGGCCTGGGCGGCGTTGGCCTGGTTGGCGCGCCCGGGCAGGTTGAGACGCACCTTCACCGCTACGGCCTCATCCGTGGACGACGCTCCACCCGCGCCCCCCTGCCCCCCGACCGCAGCGAGGTCAGGCCGCGTGATCGGGGCGGCGGGAGAGGCGTCGTCCATCCCGCCCAGCAGGGAGCGCTCCAGGCGCACCACGAACTCGCTGCCGCTGGGGGTCTCGGTGCCGCGCTCCACCCACACCTGGGGGCGGGGGCGCACGAACTCGGCTACGGGCACCTGGCCAGGTCCGGTCTGCACGGCGGCGCCCTCCAGGGCGGGGGCGGCGTACCAGTGCTCGCCGTCGCGCAACACGGGCGTGCCGGTGCGCGGGCTGGTGACGGAGTCCAGGTTCCAGCCCGTCCCGGCCGCCACCCAGGTCACGCGCCCGGAGTCCCAGGCGGCGGAGGCGATCAGCGGGTCGTCCGCGTTGGCGATCACGTGCGCGTCCGGGCAGGCGTTGACGGCCTCGCGCAGGCGCTGCTCGATGGTGCCGATCTCCCCCACCCGGTCCAGCTGGTCGCGCGACAGGTTCAGCAGCACCAAGGCAGCCGGCCTGGTGGCCTTGGCGACCATCGGCAGGTGCATCTCGTCCACCTCCAGCACCGCCAACGGGGCGCGCGGGGCGGCCATGAACGCCGAGGCGATGCCGTCCAGCATGTTGTCGCCCCCCGAGTTGGTGGCCACCTGGCCGACGCTGCTGAGCGCCGCCGCGATCATGCGCGTGGTGGTGGACTTGCCGTTCGTGCCGGTCACCAGCACCACGCGCCGGCCCCGGGCCAGGCGCTCCAGCAGGTGCGGGTCAAGACGCAGGGCCACCTTGCCGCCGATCATGCCGCCCGAGCCCACCTTCAGCGTGCGGGAGAGGTACTTGGCGCTGTTGCCCAGGAGCGTGGCTAGGCGGGTGCGCGCCGGCAGAGGTGGGAGACCTGCGGCTGCGCTAGCTGTGTGGCTGGACGGCGGCGGGGCTTGCCCGCCTCGGGGCGCGCTGCGATGGGTCATGCCCCAAGCCTAAAACGCTTCCCGGGCGCGGGCCGCCTTAAGGCGGGGCGGGCGGTGGAACGTCGGACCTTCAACGAGTCTGAGGGTTTGCGCAAACGCACTGCCTGAAAACCTTGCGTGCCTTCCCAAGCTCTCCCCCGCTAAGGCGCCCTCCACCTTGCAGTCTTGCGATTGCTCCTACAAACGGGCGGTCAAACTCGCTGGGAATCTTGCCCGTGCTCTCGAGCTGGGCTCGTAGCTGCTCCAGACGCCTGGCGTCAACCTGTGCGATCAAACTGGCAGCCACCCTGCGAGCACTCTCGTCGAGTTCCTCCCCAGTGACGATTTCCAAATCGACCTGTATGCGACTGGCCTCAGGTTCAGGCTGACCGGCACAGACACGCGACCGAGCCTCCGGCTGCACGCTTTGCCCAACTGCACTGTTCTCCGGGGCAGGCTCCAGGTGATTCTTGAGCCATTCCTCGGGGAGGACAGCCACGGTGTCTGCCTCGTGCCGCAAGGTTCGACTCATGTTCCTCGCTATATTGCCGGCCCCAAGCAAGTGGACCCTCAGACCGAACGATTGCGCCAGACTCACCGCGATTCGAATGTCCTCATCCCCGGACACAACCACGGCGTCGCTGATCGCTCTGTTTCGTGCCAACTCAACCAGGTCAGTAACAATCAGGGTGTCCACGCCCTTCTGCTGCCCGGCCCCGTTTATGACTCCCAACCGAAGCTTAAGAGACGGGAGAACGGCGAGCTCCGCTTGAGCTGCGGTTAGCTCAACTCCCGGAACGGCGTCATACCAGTATGTGCGCAGGATCTTTGCACCATCACATAGCTTCTCGGCCTCATGCACTAGGGACCTGATGCACTCTGCAGGATCGGTGAGTCTGAGCCGCCTGCGCTCTACGGCCTCCCCGAACGCTGCACTGCTTCCGGCCGCGAAGAAGTATCCCGCGTCAACGAGCAGCGCATACCGGTCCACATCGCCCCCAGGCAGAAAGAAGAATAGGCCCCTCGAGAGGGGCCATAAGTCGGGCGCGTAGTTCATAACGCCCAACTGCCAGCAATCCTAACTGTGGCTCTGTACTCCTTGCAAGACGCAGACATCCCCTGTGGATAAGTCTTGTTTGCGCACCGGTAGCTGTCGGGTACCTTTCAGGTACCCGACAGCTACCGGGCGTCACAGAGAGAAAGCCGGATAGCTAGAACCAGCGACGCTTCTTGCGCTCCTCCTGCTTCACGCACCATTCCGTCTCATCCAGCATCCCGGCCGCCAGCGCGCTCGCGAAGGAAGGCGCCAGGGACAGGCGCGGCATCAGCATCGCCTGCAGTGCGTGGTAGATGTCAGGCTTGCCCTCCCACGTGCCGGTGGACAGGCGGTTGTCCGGGCCAAGCTCGTGGATCCAGGCGCCCGGGCGCTCGCGCACGAACTCCTCCACGTAGTCCAGCCACGAGCGGTAGCAGTGCGTGTAGTGCTCCACGCTGCCCTGGCCCGCGCCGTCGTCCAGCAGGGCGCGGCGCAACGCAGCGGCCGCAGCGATGCCCTCGGCAACCACCCAGTGCATGCGCTGACGCACCACGGGAGCGCCGTCGAAGTCCGTGGTGTAGATGAAGCCGGGCGCCCCGTCCACGCGCCAGCCGTCCGTGCGGGCGGTCTCAAACAGCTCCTCCGCAGCTGGCAGCAGCCAGTCGGGGGCCTCGATGTCCGCCACCCGCAGCGCCGCGCGCAGCTGCACCAGCAGGCGGGACCACTCCAGGGCGTGCCCCACGGTAGCGCCGTACGGGCGGAACGGGTCGGCCGGGTAGTCGCGGTTGTACTCCAGGTCCACCTGGTACTGCTCGGTGTAGTGCTCCGGGATGCGCCAGTTGTGGGCACGGGCCTCCATGTTGATCACCCGGTCGGCGATCCGCAGGGCGCGGCGCAGCCACACGTAGTTGCCCGTCACGTCCGAGGCCGCGATGTACGCCTCCACCGTGTGCATCGCGGCGTTCGCGCCCCGGTAGGGCTCGCACTCCGTGTAGTCGCGGTTGTAGGACTCCCGCACCATGCCCGCGTGGTCGTCCCACCAGTGCTGCTCCTGGTCCAGCAGCGCCTGCTCCAGCAGGTCGTGGGCACCCGGCCGG
Organism: Buchananella sp. 103232; assembly: GCF_058725725.1. NCBI lineage: Bacteria > Bacillati > Actinomycetota > Actinomycetes > Actinomycetales > Actinomycetaceae > Buchananella > Buchananella sp. 103232. Next base: position 59,464 of record NZ_JBZXJM010000022.1, read on the forward strand.
TTCGCCGCAGTCGCGGACGCGGCGGCCAGCACCACGAAGGCGTGGGCGTAGGCGCTCTTGCGGGCCCCGCCCTCCCCGATCGGTACGCCGTGCCCCGAGTCCAGGGTGGGAGAGATGGAGCTGAACCAGCCGCCGTGCTCGTGGTCGCGAAAGACCGTGCGCAGCACGCGCACGCCGTGGTCAGCAAACCGGCGCGAACCCGGCAGGCCCAGCATGGCCCCCAGACAGTAGGCGTGCGTCATGCGGCACTGGATGTAGAGCTCCAGTTCCTTTCCCGGCATCGGGTTTCCCTTGGAGTCCAGGTAGCCGAACCCAGCATCCAGGCGGGAGGCACGGCCAAACTCCAGCAAGGCCCGCGCCTCGTCTCCTAGCCAGCGCACGTGTTCCGTTGCGTTGAACCAGCTCATCGATCCTCCTTGATCGCACCGAGGCGCCGCGCGTCCACGCAGCGACAACTTAGGTTAGCGTGACCGCCCCCACATTCGGAAAATCTTGGAGGTGCAAATGTGGGGGAAGTTGGGCGCGGACCGGGAGGGGAGCCTCCGGCGCGCCCGCTACCGCTCCAACAGGGCCTGCAGCACCAGGGCAGCACCGTCCTCACCAACGGGGGCGGTGACGAAGTCGGCCGCGCCGCGCACCACCTGGGAGGCCTGGCCCATGGCCACGGAGAACTCCGCCCAGTCCAGGATTTCCAGGTCGTTCATGCCGTCCCCGATGGCCACGGTGGCGTGGCGGGAGATGCCCAACTGCTCGCGCAGCGTGTCGCAGCCGGTGGCCTTGTTGATCCCCGGCGGGGTGAGGTCCAACCAGGACTCCCAGCCGATCGCGTATGAGACGGACTCCAGACCGATCGCCTGGATGCGGCGAGAGAACTCGCTGACCTCCATGCCGCGCGCCACCATGACCACGCGGCTGACCGGGTCGGCACTCAGCTCCTCGAAGGGCACCACGTTGATCGCGTCGGCGAACTCCTCGAACGGCCAGGGGCGGTTGGCCTTCATGCCGCCCTCGCCGGTCTCGGTGGCGAAGAACGCGTCCGGGACGGCCTGGCGCAGCTTCTCCAGGGCGGCACTCGCGTCGTACAGGTGCTCGGTCAGCACGGTGAAACCCGTCTCGCCCTCGCCGCGCTCCCCCGTCAGGCGGGCCGTGAGCGCCCCGTTAGAGCACACGGCCCAGCACTGGGTGTGTCCCAGCAGCTCGGCGGCCGCGCGGATACCGCGCGGCCCCCTCCCGCTGGCCAACACCAGCCTGGTCCCGGCGGCCCGGTGCGCCGCGAGCGCCTCCCGGACAGCGGCAGAGACGGCCTGGTCGTGCCCCAGCAGGGTGCCGTCGATGTCCAGGCAGATCATCAGCTCCGGCCCTGCCGCTGGCAGGGCGCGCGGCAGGGCCCGCCGGATGCGCCCCCGCCACTCCCGGGCGCTCAGGTCGCTACGAGCCCCCAGGTCGTGCAGCTGGTCCGCACTCACCTCAGGCCTTGGACTCCAGCACTTCCAGCCCGCCCAGGTAGGGACGCAGCCCCGCAGGGACGCGCACGGAGCCGTCCGGCAGCTGGTGGTTTTCCAAGATCGCCACGATCCAGCGCGTGGTGGCCAGCGTGCCGTTCAGGGTGGCGACGGGCCGCGTGCCGCCCTCAAAACGCTCCCGCACTCCTAGGCGGCGCGCCTGGAACGTCGTGCAATTCGAAGTAGAGGTGACCTCCATGTAGCGCTCCTGGCTGGGCAGCCAGGCCTCGCAGTCGAACTTGCGGGCGGCGGAGGTGCCCAGGTCACCGGCGGCAACGTCGATCACCCGGTAGGGCAGCTCCACCTTGGCCAGCATCTCCTGCTCCATGGCCAGGAGCTTCTTGTGCTCCTCCTGCGCGTCCTCGAGGCGGCAGAAGGAGAACATCTCCACCTTGTTGAACTGGTGGACGCGGATGATGCCGCGCGTGTCCTTCCCGTAGGAGCCGGCCTCGCGGCGGTAGCAGGAGGAGTAGCCGGAGTAGCGGATCGGTCCGTCGCTCAGGTCCACGATCTCGTCGGCGTGGTAGCCGGCCAGGGCGACCTCGCTGGTGCCGACCAGGTAGAGGTCGTCGGCGGGCAGGTAGTAGATCTCGTCGCTGTGCTCGCCCAGGAAGCCGGTGCCGCTCATGACCTGCGGGGAGACCAGCGTCGGGGTGATCATCGGGGTGAAGCCGTGGGCGAGCGCCAGGTCCTGCGCGCAGGCCAGCATGGCCATCTCCAGGCGGGCGCCCAGGCCCTTGAGGTAGTAGAAGCGCGCCCCGGATACCTTGGTGCCGCGCTTGGTGTCGATGGCGTCCAGGCCCTCGCCCAGCTCCAGGTGGTCGCGCACCCGCTCCACACCCTCCGCGGCGAAGTCGCGGATCTTGCCGACGTGCTCCAGGACCACGTAGTCGTCCTCGCCGCCCTCGGGGGCGCCCTCCACCAGGTTGGGCAGCTGGCGCAGCAGCTTGTCCGCCTCGGCCCCGGCGGCGTCGGCCTGCGCCTCTGCCTCCTTCACGGCCGCAGAGAGTTCCTTTGCGCGGGCCAGCACGGCGGGCCGCTCCTCCGGGGAGGCCTTGCCCACGGACTGGGAGACTCGCTTCTGCTCCGCGCGCATTTCCTCAAAGCGGGTGAGGGTGGAGCGGCGGGTTTCGTCAGCCGCCAGGATCTGGTCCACCAGGGCTTCGTCGGCGCCACGGGCGCGCTGGGAGTCACGGGCAATCTGGGGGTTTTCACGCAGAGCACGCAGGTCGATCATGGGATAAGCCTAGCCCGGGGCCACTTCATCCCCGGACCGCCCACACTGCCGCCAGCAAACTAGCGCCAATCAGTGATCCACGGCACAATGGGAGCGGGTCTGGTGCCGCCCGGCGCCCGGTCCACAGTCTTAACAGCGAGGGAGCTGCATTAGTAATGAGCTGGGTTGACAGCACGTGCTTCTGGCACGTCTTTCCCCTTGGAATGGCTGGTGTTTTGCACGGGCCGCGCACCGACAACCCCGATCCGGGCGGCCTGGACATAGTTTCCTCGTGGCTGGACCACGCCAAGGGCATTGGCTTCAGGGGCCTGCAGTTGGGCCCGATCTTCGCCTCCACCTCCCACGGCTACGACACGGTGGACCACTTCCGTATCGATCCGAGGCTGGGGGACGACGCCGCCTTCGGCCGCCTCGTGGACGCGCTGCGTTTTCGCGGCATGCGCCTGCTGCTGGACGGCGTGTTCAATCACGTGGGCGCCCAGCATCCGTGGGTGGAGGACGTGCGCCAGCGGGGCCGCGACTCCGAGTTTTACGACTTCTTCCACGTGTCCTGGAACGTCGCCACTGGCGAGGGCCCGTACTTCCACAACTTCGAGGGGCACCCGGACCTGGTGACGTTGAACCTGCGCAACCCCCGCGTGCAGGACTACATCGTGGACGTGATGTGTCACTGGATGGAGCGCGGGGTGGACGGCTGGCGCCTGGACGCTGCCTACACGCTGGACCCTGCCCCGCTGCGGGCAATCGTGGAGCGCGTGCGTTCGCGCTTCCCGGAGGCCTTCATTTACGGGGAGATGATCCACGGCGACTACGGCCAGTTCGTGGAGCGCAGCGGCGTGGATTCTGTTACGCAGTACGAGCTGTGGAAGTCGATCCGCTCCTCGCTCTGCGACCGCAACCTGTTCGAGCTGGAGTGGAACCTGCGCCGCCACAACGCGATGCTGGACCACTTTGTGCCGGTGACGTTCGTCAGTAACCACGACGTCACCCGCATCGCCTCCGCCCTGCCGGACCCGCGCGACGCCGCGATCGCGGTGGCTGTGCTGCTCAGCGTGGGCGGCACCCCGCTGGTCTACTACGGGGACGAGTACGGCCTGGAGGGTGTGAAGGAGGACCGCCCCGGCGGGGACGACGCGGTTCGCCCCACCTTCCCGCCGCCGTGGGACTTCCACCCGCGCCCTGAGCAGGATGCCGCCGCCGGCCTGCACTACCACCTGCTGCGCTGGCGCTCTTCCCACCCGTGGGTGAACACCGCCCGTACGGAGGTCCTGGAATTGACCAACCAGTCTGCGGTGGTGGCGATTCGTCCGGCCAACCGCCCGGCTGCGGTTTTGGGGGCCGACGACGCCCTGCCTGCCGCCCCCACAGGGGAGGCCCGCTTGGCTATCAACCTGAGTGACGAGATTGTGGAGTTGCCGGTGCCGGGTGCCACGCACGTGGAAGCCGGGACTCACTCACAGGTTTTGGGGAGTGGTTCTTTGGCTCGAGTCCGGTTGGCTCCTCACGGTTGGGCGCTGTTGGCGGTGGAGTAGCCGCCAGACGTAGTGGGGGGTGGCCCAGCCTGCCGGCTGGGCCACCCCCCACGTTGCTTGAGTTCGGCTGCCCTACAGGTTCGGGGAGTTCAGCTCAGCCATCGCGTCGAAGAAGGCGATCAGGGTGCCCACCAGCGGCGAGCCTCGCCCGATCTCCACCAGCGTGTCGGCGCCGCCGAAGATGAGGGACAGCGACGGGTCGGCGTCGCCCATCAGGGAACCCACGCTGGCCAGCGCCGACTCGCTGGCGCCGAGGGTGAACAGGTTCAGCGCGCTAGAGGTAGCGGAGATCCGCCAGCCACCGTCTTCCTGAACAGTGAAGATGCCAAAGCGCTCAGGGTGGGCCACGCGGTCGTTCAGGTCGAGCTCGCCCTCCAGGATGCCGTCCTCGGTCGCAGTGATTGCGGCACCGTCGTACTGGAGGCGGTAGGCGCCCCGCTTACCGGGGAAGCCGCCCTTGAAGTCGACGACGGTGGTGCCCGGGGAGACGATGGCGCCGCCATCCACCTCGGTGGAGGTGAGCGCCCAGGTGATCTCTGCCCCGTTCAACGCGGAGATCATCTCTTCCACGCCGTGCGCGTCACCGAAGTTGGGCTTCGCAACCGTTTCACTGAGCTGCTCCAGGGCGGATGCGCCGTAGATGGCTGCGCGGCGGCGCTCGGCGAGCGGCAGGTAGCGGATCACGTCCTCGGCAGCGAAGTCCTGCGGCTGGCTGACCTTGGTCAGGGCCTCGACGAAGCGCTGCACGGCCTCCTCGGGAGTACCTGCGTCGGACTTAATGTTCAAATAGTCGGCCTGGTAGTTCGGGACGATCCCGCTGCTGGCTGCGGTGGACTCGTCCTGGCTCAGGCTCGGGGAGATGTACCAACGTCCGTCTTCGCGCACCGCCATCAGGGCGAGGGCCGCGCCGGAATTGGTGGCCTCGTTAACCACGTCGATCTGGGTGCGCTCGCTCTTGAACTCCTGCCCAACCTGAGACAGGGCCAGGTTCTCCATCGGGGTGATCTTGTCCCCGCGAGCGGCGCGCCAGCGCTCGGCCAGCTCGTTGCCGAGCTCCGACTTGACCTCCAGGTCGATCTTCCAGGTGTTGATGTTGATCTTGGCCAGGTCGTCGGTGTACTTCTCCACGCTGGTCTCCAGCGTGTTGTCGTGCACCACGATGTGCTTGCCGTAGGCGCGCAGCGCGTCCGTGCCGACCAGCTCATCCACCTTGAACAGGTCCCCGACCACGTCCTGCACCTCCACCGCGTTCGCCATGTCCGCCGGCGAGATGAGGCCGGACAGGGCCACCAGGTCGGACTTCTCGATGGCGGCATCCAGGCTGGAAACCAGCTCCTCGGGGCTGGAGGCGCCGGTGCTGTTGTGGGCAAAGGTCATGTACCCGGCCACGGAGACCGCCGCGACGCCCGCCACCAGGCTGGCTGCGGCGGCCGCCACCAGGCCCTTGCGGTAGGGGCGCTTGGCGGGTACCGGTGCGGCGAGTGCCTGGGGCTGTGCTGCGTAGCCCTGCGGGGCTTGCCCCATCGGCTGGGGCGCAGGGAACTGACCGGGAGTGGGAGTCTGCGAAGACATTGGGAGACCTCATCTACCGAAAACGTTTACTCGTCGATCGTATTACCTGGCCCCCGGGCCGCAACCGGTAGTCGAGTGTCTGTGCGCTCACCCCCGCATGGGGCAGGCAACTCACACGTGCGCGTCCTAGCCGCGCCGCCCGACGCGCACCCTCGCGCCGCCCAGCGAGCACCCTTGCGGTGCCCGGGCGCGTCTAGCGCGGTCCGGACGCGCCCACCGTCCCCCAAGCTCGCAAATGTTGCAACGGGGTACATCCGGCCGCTTGGTGCCATGGCACCGGTCGGTCGTATGTACCCCGAACTCGCTCTTGTACGCTCGGGGGCGCCGGGCCACCCCGACGGGAAACCACGCCGCCAGCTTGCCGACTAGGGGACGCGCACCAGCAGCGCCCCGCGCTGCAGCCGGGCGTGCAGGGCCACGGCCCGCCCCAGGTAGTCGCCGTCCACCTGGGTCGGCTGCGGGGAGCGCAGCCGCAGGGAGAGCGTGCGGGTGCGGCGCATGATCATGTTGGCCAGCGCCCCGGTCACCGCCCGGCGCGGCCCGATCCCCCGGGTCATCACGCCGCCGGCCAGGGCCATCCAGCCCACCGGCCCGGCGGCGGTGTCCACCGCCACCACATCCAGCCAGCCGTCGTCCAGCTGTGCGTCGGGCACCAGCTGCACCCCGCCCTGCAGCCGCCCGCAGTTGGCGATCAGCACCGAGCGGGCGGCCAGGTTCTCCTGTTCCCCGGCGCCGAGCTCCAGGCGGGCGCGCATGCGCTTGCCCCACAGGTGCTTGGTACTGGCTAGCACGTAGGCCATCCACCCCACCCTGTCCTTCAGGCCATCGCCCACGGACTCCATGACGGCGCCGTCAAATCCGACCCCGCTGATGACCAGGAAGGGCTGGATGGTGCGGGTGGTGGTGGCCGGGGCGGGCGGAAACGCGGGCTCCACGTCGAAGCCAGGCTCCACGCTCTGCTGCCCGGCGTCCTCCGTGACGTCTGCGGCCAACCAGCCCACGTCCATGCGGCGGTTGTGGCCGGTGAAGGCCACCCGCAGCTGCTCGGCCAGGGAGGACAGGGGCAGTTCCAGGTTGCGGGCCAAAAGGTTGCCGGTGCCCTGCGGCAGGATCGCCATGGGCACCTCGCTGCCGGCCAGTCCGGCGGCCACCGAGCGGACGGTGCCGTCGCCCCCGACGGCCACGACCACGCTCGCCCCGGCCTCCACTGCCTGGCGGGCCTGGCCGGTGCCCGGGTCCTCCACGGTGGTCTCCAGCCAGACGGGCTCTGCCAGGCCCGCGTCCATGGCGGTGCGCAGCACCAGGGCCTCCAGCTCTTCGGTGCGCTCCAGCTTGGACGGGTTGTGGATGACGTAGGGGCTGCCTGCCGCCCGGACCTGCGGGGCCGGGGCGATCCCCTCCTGGCCCTTGCCGCCGCGCAGCTCACCGCGCAGGCGCAGCGCCACGGCCAGTGCCACCAGTCCCGCCGCCAGGCCGGCCAGGGCCACACCGAGGGCGATCCAAGTCACCGCTTCCATCCGTCGCCCTCCTAGTGGCTCGCCTTAGCCTGGTCGACGCTCCCCCCGGCCGCATCGCCCACCGCGCCGCTACTAGCAGGGCCGCCACTAGCGGCACCGCCGGCATCTTGCGTCGCGCTGTTCCCGGTGGAGCCGGCCAGCCGCCCCACGATCCGGGACACCCAGGCCCGGGCCGCCACGAAGTCGGCGTCCAGGGTGCCCGGCAGCGGGATGGCGGGCACGCCGTCGGCCTTCGGGTAGGAGCCCAGGAACTGCACGCGCGGGCTGACCCGGTGCAGGCCCAGCAGGGCGGCCTGGACGCGTTCCTCGGCCGCGTGCCCGTCGATGTCGATGGAGAAGGCGTAGCGGCCCAGGCGGTCGCCCACAGGGCGGGACTCGATGCGAGACATGTTCACGCCGCGCGCGGAGAACTGCTCCAGCATGTTCAACAGCGCACCGGCCTCGTTGTCCCCCAGCTGCACCATGAGGGTGGTCTTGTCCGCCCCCGTCGCTGGGGGCAGCGCGGCGGGGCGGCCCACCCGCACGAAGCGGGTACGCGCATCGGGGTTGTCGGCGGCGTCGTCGGCCAAAATCTCCAGGCCGTACTTTTGCGCGCTCAGCGCGTTGCACAGGGCGGCCTCGTATCCGGGGTGGGGCTGGCCGGGCGCCAACAGTTCGGCGGCGGCGGCCGTGGAGGTGGCCGGCAGGTGCACGGCGGAGGGAATGTTGGCCGCCACCCACTTGTGGCACTGTGCCCACGCGTGCGGGTGGGTGGCCACGCGGCGAACGTCCTGCAGGCGCGTGCCCGGCCGGGCGGCCAGCACGAAGCTGATCGGCACCACCATCTCGCGGTTGATCCACAGCTCGTCGCCGGCCACCAGGGCGTCCAGCGTCGCGTTCACGCCGCCCTCGATGGAGTTCTCGATCGGCACCACCGCGTACCTGGCCCGCCCCGAGCGCACCGCCGCGAGCGCGGCCGGCACCGAGGAGCAGGGCAGGTCGGTGTCGCCGTATGAGGCCACCTGGCGCAGCGCCATCTCGGTGAAGGTGCCGTGGGGGCCCAGGAATGCGTAATCCACCTCGGGCGTGTCCATGCTTCTCCTTCACCGCCGCGCCTACACCTGCGGCACAGACTAGCGGCAGCGGCGCCTATCGGCCGGACTTGCCCATGGAGTCGATCCGGAAGGGCTGGCCCGGCTTGGCGCCCGCCTGGGCGCGCATGCGGGCGGCCAGCGGCGGGCGCACCCGGAACAGGCGGCGCGACCACATCGCGGCCAGCACGTCCCGCAGGCGGCTGAACCGGGAGGAGCGGCCCAGGCCGGCGCGGCGCGTGGTGGGCACGTCGCACACGACCTCCTGCACCGACAGGCCAGCCATCAGCATGTCCACGGTCATTCCCGGCTCCAGGCCGCCGCCCTTGGAGAAGGGCAGGGCGGCGGTGGCGGCCGCGCGAGTCATGCACCGGTGGGGGCTGAGCGGCTGCTCCGCCACGAACCCGGTCAGGCGGGCCATGCCGCGCCGGGCGCTGACCTCGGCGCGTCCCAGCGCGGGGGCGTCGGAGGAGATGGCGATGGCGCAGTCCACCTGCCCGTCCAGCACGGCGGTGACGGCGGGGGTACATTCGGCGGCCGAATCGCCCAGCCAGGCGTCCATCAGCAGGATGTGACGCTCGGGGTGGCCGGGCACGTCGCGCATCGCCACGACCTTGATACCGGTCTCGGTGGCCGACGCCTTGCCCCTGTTAACGGAGTGGCGCACCACCACGGCGCCGGCGCTGCGGGCCGCGTGCTGGGTCTTGTCGGTGGAGCCGTCGTCCACCACCACTACCAGGTCGACGGCCGGGATCGCGCGGCAGGCCCGCACGGTGGCGGCGACCACCGGGGCCTCGTTGTACGCAGGAATGACCACTGCGACGCGCTGATCTGCGTGCGCGCCAATTGCTGCCTGCGTTAGCTCCACGCCCCCTACCTTAACGCCGCCGGGCAGGGGCGGCCCACCGGCCATTATTTCTATTTGGTAGCAAAGCGCCCGCGAGGCGGGGAGGGCGGCGATTTGCCTGCACCCTCCCCGCCTCGCGGGGACCGATTTGGGGGACGACGCTGCCGCGCCGCGCCCCTGTTTTGCTTAGCGCAGCGTTACCTGGCGGGAGACCATGCCGGCGCGGGCGCGGCGGGCGTCCGCAGACAGCGGGGAGTCGTCCTTGAGGGCCTCCTCCAGGCGCTTGGCGAGCTCGGCCAGGGGCGCGGCCACGCCCTCGGCGCCGGTGCCGTCGGCCAGCTCCCACACCGGGACCAGCACGCCGTAGGAGCGGAAGGCGCCCACGAAGCGGGTGCCCTCACCCAGGTTGCACTTGCCCTCGGCCTGCAGGCGCGCCAGGGCGTCCCACAGCTCGTCCTCGTCGCCGGGGTAGACCCAGCGCACGAACTCGTGGTTCATGGAGCACCAGAAGGCACCCTCCACGCCGGCCACCCGCTCGGAGGGGACCATGCCCTGCGCGGACTCCTCTAGCGCCTTTTCCAGCTCGGCGGTGCGCTCGGCGTCCTCCTCCAGCCAGAAGGAGAAGTCCTTGTGCAGCTCGGCGGCCACCGGCACGGCCGGGTCCAGGATGTCCTGCAGGCGCGCGCCCGGCTCCAGCAGGCCCAGCGTGCCCACCAGGTTGCCCGGCTCCAGCTCCAGGCCGGCCTCGATGGCGGCGGCGTAGTCACGCGAGACGTCGCCGGACTTCGCCTGCGTCTGCATGCCGATCAGCAGCATGCCGTCCTGGCGGCGCAGCGCCGGGGCCATGTTCGGCAGCACCGTCACGAACAGGACGTCCTGGCTGCCGTAGTCGGCGTTGGTGCGCAGCTTCGCGGAGGCGGCAGGCAGCAGCTCGCGCATCGCCACCAGGTCGGCCTCGCCAGACAGGCCCTCGAAGGGGCGGTCCACGTAGGCAACACGGGCGCGCTTGGGCGCCCCAGACTTGCGGTTCTTCTTACCCATGACGCACAGCGTAGCGGCCTGGGGCCCTCAGTCCACGCGCGGGACGTCGCCGTCCTCGCTCACCAGCGGCAGGCCCGCCTCGGCCCAGGCCACCATCCCGCCGGCCAGGTTCAGGGCGTCGATCCCGTTCTCCGCCAGCATCTTGCAGGCGCGGGAGGAACGGCCCCCGCCGTGGCAGACGATGATCAGCTCACCCTCGGGCAGGTCGTCCAGGGCGTCGGCCAGCTCACCGGAGGGGATGTGCACGGCACCGGGGGCGTGCCCGGCCTCCCACTCGTCGTCCTCGCGCACGTCGATCAGCGTGTAGCCCTCCGGGACGGGGGTGTCGAAGTCCAGCATGTCGACGGTGATGTCACCAGAAACAGGAAGAGTCATGCCGCCACCATAAGCACGGCCGCCGCGCCACCCCAAGCTCGAGACGGCAGTTTTCTTTAGCCACCAGCGGAAGCCCAAATAAAACAGACCAGAGGGCCCACAGTTAGCCCCATCACAGTGAGAAAATTGGGCCCATGCACGAACGAGCAGGCACACGAGCCCTTCCTGAAGACCTAATCGACGTAGACGCGCTCCTCACCGCGTACTACGAAATCGAGCCGGACCCCACGGACCCGAACCAGCAGGTCGTGTTCGGCACCTCCGGCCACCGCGGCTCCTCCCTGGACGCCGCCTTCAACGAGGCACACATCGTCGCCATCACCCAGGCGATCATCGAGTACCGCCGCCTGCAGGGCACCACCGGGATGCTCTACATCGGCTGCGACACCCACGCGCTCTCCGAGCCGGCCTGGGCCACCGTGGTCGGTGTGCTCACCGCCGCCGGCGTGACCATCGCCGTGGACGCGCGCGGCTCCTTCACCCCCACCCCCGCCGTGTCCCACGCGATCCTGCGCGCCAACGGCGCCGGCTCCGCCCAGGGCGTGCGCGTGGAGGGCCCGGACCGGGCCGACGGCATCATCATCACCCCGTCCCACAACCCGCCCCGCGACGGCGGCATCAAGTACAACCCGCCCCACGGCGGCCCGGCTGACACCGACGCCACCAAGTGGATCGCGGCACGCGCCAACGAGCTGCTGGCCGGCGACTGGAAGCAGGTGCCCCGCCTGGCCCTGCCGGCCGCCCAGGAGAGCGAGTACCTGGTGCGCCACGACTACCTGTCCGCCTACGTGGAGGACCTGGTCAGCGTGGTGGACCTGGAGGCGATCCGGGCCGCCGGCGTGCGCATCGGCGCGGACCCGATGGGTGGCGCCTCCGTGGACTACTGGGGCGCGATCGCGGAGCGCTACGGCCTGAACCTGGACGTGGTCAACCCGACCGTGGACCCGCAGTTTGGTTTCATGACGCTGGACCGGGACGGCAAGATCCGCATGGACTGCTCCTCCCCCTGGGCGATGGCCTCCCTGCTGGAGCGCATGCAGGGCCCCGAGGCGGCCTACGACATCGCCACCGGCAACGACGCGGACTCCGACCGGCACGGCATCGTCACCGCCGACGGCCTGATGAACCCCAACCACTTCCTGGCCGTGGCCATCGAGTACCTGTTCGGCCACCGCCCCGGCTGGCCCGCAGACGCGGCGATCGGCAAGACCCTGGTGTCCTCCGCCCTCATCGACAAGGTGGCGGCCTCCCTGGGCCGCAAGCTGCTGGAGGTCCCGGTGGGCTTCAAGTACTTCGTGCCCGGCCTGCTGGACGGCTCCGTTGGTTTCGGCGGCGAGGAGAGCGCCGGCGCCTCCTTCCTGCGCGGAGACGGCACCGTGTGGTCCACGGACAAGGACGGCATCATCCTGTGCCTGCTGGCCTCCGAGATCACGGCGGTGACCGGCAAGACCCCGTCGCAGCACCACGCCAAGCTGGTCTCCCGCTTCGGGGAGTCCCACTACGCCCGCATCGACGCCCCGGCCACCAAGCCGGAGAAGGCCAAGCTGGCCACGCTCTCCCCGGAGAACGTCACCGCCACCACCCTGGCCGGCGACGCGATCACGGCCCGCCTGGTCAACGCGCCCGGCAACGACGCGCCCATCGGCGGCCTGAAGGTCACCACCGAGGCCGCCTGGTTCGCCGCCCGCCCCTCCGGCACCGAGGACGTCTACAAGATCTACGCAGAGTCCTTCCGTTCCGCCGAGCACCTGGCCCAGGTGCAGGAGGAGGCCAAGCAGGTGGTTTCCGCCGCCCTGCAGGCCTAGCCGCCGCTCTCACCGCCCGGCCCCTTATCCGAGCCACCCGCCCCGTCCACATGACCGCCCGCCCGGCGGGAGGCACCGGACCGTGGGCACACGTGATGGCCGACGCTCCACCCGCCGCTCTTTTCGCTGCGGCCGGTGGGGCGTCGGCCATTCTCACGCGCCCGGGCGCGGAGGAAGAAAAGCGCGCGAGGCTAGGATCGGGGCCATGAGCAACCGGAACCTTGGCGCGCGCCTGGAGGACCAACTCAACCGGCGCGGCGTACACATGCTGCGCCAGGTGGGTTGGCGTCCCCGCATCATCGGCTACGAGTCCTACGGCAGCGTCGACAAGGCCCGCGTGCTGGCCCGCGTGCTCATGGCCAAGCCCGGCAGCCCCCTGGAGGGAACGCTCATCAACGAGCTGCCGGACCCGGCCGCGCCCCTGCGGGAGATCGGCGAGGCCACGGTGCGCAGCCTGCGCCAGGCCCAGCGCGGCTGGCGCCAGTTCATCGGCTCCGCCGTGCCGTTCTACCCCGTCACGATCACGCTCGGGCAGGCGCGGATGGAGGCCAGGGCGGACCGCTCCGGCATCATCGACCTGGTGGTGCGCGACCACCAGCTCCCGCCCGGGCTGCACCACGCCCTCATCGAGGGGCCCGCCTCCGAGCCGGTGGAGACGGAGATCCACGTGGTGGACCCGGCGGTGCGCTTCGGGGTGGTGTGCGACATCGACGACACGGTGATGGTCAGCCACCTGCCCCGCCCCCTGGTGGCCTTCTGGAACGGGTTCGTCAAGTACACCGACACCCGCGAGGCCGTGCCCGGCATGCCGCAGCTGCTCAGCCACCTGGAGGCGGCCAACCCGGCCTCGCCCATGATCTACCTGTCCACCGGCGCGTGGAACGTGGTGCCCACCCTGCGCTCCTTCATGCTGCGCCACGGCATCCCGCTGGGCCCCATGCTGATGACCGACTGGGGGCCCACCAACACCGGCTGGTTCCGCTCCGGCCAGGGGCACAAGCGCACCCAGCTGCGCCGCCTCATGCTGGACCTGCCGCAGATCAAGTGGCTGCTGATCGGCGACGACGGCCAGCACGACCCGATCATCTACAGCGAGGTGGCCCGCGAGCACTCGGAGAACGTGCACGCCATCGCCATCCGCCAGCTCACCCCCTCCCAGCAGGTGCTCAGCCACCTCAGCCCGGCACCGCTGGAGGTCTACGGACCGGACTCCGTGCTGGCCGCGCCCGTGCCTCAGCTCTACGGGGCGGACGGCTTCGAGCTCAGCGAGCTGCTGGGCGCCCTGCCGCAGCCCTGACCGCCACGCCGGGGGTGACCGTGCTCGGGGCGGCGGGTGGGACGTCGGCGGCCTAGACCGACACGCCCAGCAGGGCGCCGATTCCCCAAGTGGCGGCCATGGCCAGTAGACCGCCTACCAGCAGGCGCACCACCGCGCGGCCCTTCCCGGCCTCGCCCAGGTGGGCGCTCACCCACCCCGTCAGGGCCAGGGCGACCAGCACGGAGACGAAGGTGACCGGGACCCGCACCCACGTGGCCGGGGCCAGCCACACCGCCACGATCGGCAGCAGCGCCCCCAGGGTGAAGGAGATGGCAGAGGAGATCGCCGCGCTCCACGGGTTGACCAGGGCTTCTTGATCGATGCCCGTCTCCAGGGCGAGGTGGGCGGCCAGGGCGTCCTTGGCGGAGAGTTCCTTGGCTACCTGCATGGCCGTGGCGGCTGAGACGCCGCGTTCCTGGTACATGCGGGCCAGCTCCGCCAGCTCGCCCTCCGGGTCTGCGGCCAGCTTGGCGCGCTCGGCGGCGACGATCGCGGTCCTGGCGGATGAAGCGGCGCACGAAAAACGTCTATGGGTCCCAAGAGACTCGTTGTCACGGTAGGCGATTTTCCTTAATATCGGCTTGCACAACTGAACGAAGTAAGATGACA